>JBBRGA010000001.1:0-68994 GCA_038241115.1 Burkholderiales bacterium
GGATTACATCGAACTCGACATGACCCATTTGGGAGCCGATACGATCATGAAGCGTTTGCCCTCGGTATTAGAGATTGGCCATAACTTCGCTAACGTCGACATCACCAAAGAGTCGATTCCTGTGGTGCCGACCATTCATTACCAAATGGGCGGCATTCCGACCAACATCCACGGCCAAGTGGTGGTTCCAAAAAACGGCAACTCCAACGCAGTGGTGAATGGTTTGTACGCTGTTGGTGAATGCTCGTGCGTCAGTGTTCATGGTGCCAACCGTTTGGGCACCAATTCACTACTGGATCTTTTGGTGTTTGGCCGCGCCGCGGGCAATCACATTGTTGACAGCGCGCTCAAAACCAAAACGCACAAAGTGTTGCCCGCCAACGCCGCCGACTTCACACTCAGCCGTTTGAACCGTTTAGATGCGACAGTGAGCGGTGAGTACGCGCAAGACGTAGCCAACGATATTCGCAACACCATGCAGCAGTTTGCGGGTGTTTTCCGTACGCAGGCGACCATGGACGAAGGCGTTTCGCAGATCAAGGCTTTAGCGATTCGCGTCAAGGGAATCCACTTGACCGACAAGTCGAAGGTGTTCAACACCGCACGCATTGAAGCGTTGGAAGTGGACAATTTGATCGAGTCGGCCATGGCCACCATGGTCTCAGCAGCAGGACGCAAAGAAAGCCGCGGCGCGCATTCGGTGGCCGACTACTCCGACACGGTGGAATGCCCGAACGGCCGCAACGACCCGGTTTGGATGAAGCACACGCTCTGGTACAGCGAAGGAAACCGACTCGACTACAAAGCCGTCAACTTGATACCGCTGACCGCTGAATCTATTCCGCCGAAAGTGCGGACGTTTTAAATTTATTCAAACATTTACCCAGAGCGGATCAAATGACCAAGCGCACATTTCAAATTTATCGCTATGACCCGGATACCGACGCCAAGCCGCGCATGCAGACCATCGAAGTTGAACTCGACGGCAGCGAACGGATGCTGCTTGACGCACTCAACAAACTCAAAGCGGTTGACCCGACGCTGAGCTTTCGACGCTCGTGCCGCGAAGGCGTCTGCGGATCAGACGCCATGAACATCAACGGCAAAAACGGTTTGGCTTGCCTGACCAACATGCGCACCTTGCCCGGCACGATCGTGCTCAAACCACTGCCCGGTTTGCCAGTCATCCGCGACCTCATCGTCGACATGACGCAGTTCTTCAAGCAGTACAACTCGATCAAGCCTTACCTCGTCAACGATGAAGTGCCGCCTGAAAAAGAACGCTTGCAGTCGCCTGAGGAACGCGACGAATTGAACGGCCTGTACGAGTGCATCTTGTGCGCCAGTTGCTCCACTGCCTGCCCTAGCTTTTGGTGGAACCCGGACAAATTTGTAGGTCCGGCCGGTTTGCTCCAGGCTTATCGCTTCATTGCCGACAGCCGCGATCAAGACACCGAAGGCCGTCTCGACAATCTGGAAGATCCTTACCGCCTGTTCCGCTGCCACACGATCATGAATTGCGTCGATGTTTGCCCCAAGGGTTTGAACCCCACCAAGGCTATTGGCAAGATCAAAGAAATGATGATTCGTCGAGCTGTTTGAGCAGCCTTCGAGCAATGCAAGCACCGTTTGATCTTGACGCGCCAATTGACGAGCGCGCGCTGAGCAAATTGCGTTGGGGGTGCCGTCGCGGTCTGTTGGAAAACGACTTGTTTGTCGAGCGCTTTTTCAATCGTCATGCCAGCGCACTGACTTACCGTCAGGCACGGGGCTTGCAAACGCTCATGGACTTGTCTGACAACGATCTACTCGACCTGTTACTTGGTCGCGTGCAGCCTGAAAATGAGTTGGCGGAAGCTAACGTCGTTTCAGTTTTGCGCATGATGCGCGTACCTCGTTAAGTGTTCTTTCGTCCACGCTGTACCCCTCCAACCTGCTGCGTTCCAAGGACTCACCATGACCCCGTCTGACGTTAAAGCCACCCTGTCGTTTTCTGATGGCAGCCCAAGCATGGACATGCCGATATTCAAAGGCACGGTCGGTCCGGACGTCATCGATATTCGCAAGCTCTATGGCCAAACTGGCAAGTTCACTTACGACCCCGGATTTTTGTCGACGGCCGCGTGCCAATCAAATATCACCTACATCGACGGCGACAAAGGTGAGTTGTTGTATCGCGGCTACCCGATTGAGCAATTGGCCGAAAATTGCAATTACCTGGAAACCTGCTACCTGCTGTTGAAGGGCGAACTACCTAACGCTACTCAGAAGCACGATTTCACCAAGCTCGTAACCAACCACACCATGGTCAACGAGCAAATGCAGTTTTTCCTGAGAGGCTTCCGCCGAGATGCGCATCCGATGGCCATCATGACGGGTCTGGTCGGTGCCTTGTCGGCGTTCTATCACGACAGCACCGACATCACCAATCCGCAGCACCGCGAAATCTCGGCCATCCGCTTGATCGCGAAGATGCCGACACTGGTGGCCATGGCCTACAAATATACAGTCGGCCAACCGTACATCTATCCAAAAAACGACCTGAGCTACGCTGGCAACTTTATGCGCATGATGTTTGCCACGCCGTGCGAAGACTACGTGCCGAATGATGTTCTGGTTCGCGCCATGGACCGCATCTTCATCTTGCACGCTGACCACGAGCAAAACGCTTCGACCTCCACTGTGCGCTTGTGCGGAAGCTCCGGCACCAACCCGTTTGCAGCAATCGCCGCTGGTGTGGCTTGTCTGTGGGGCCCCGCGCACGGCGGTGCCAACGAGGCTGCGTTGAATATGTTGGAAGACGTGCAGCGCATGGGTGGCGTTGAGAAGATAGGTGAATTCATCGCGAAGGTGAAAGACAAAAACTCAAGCGTCAAGCTGATGGGTTTTGGCCACCGCGTCTATAAAAACTACGACCCTCGCGCCAAGCTGATGCGCGAGACTTGTTACGAGGTTTTGAACGCTTTGGGCTTGCACGACGATCCATTGTTCAAATTGGCCATGGCGCTTGAGAAGATTGCGCTGGAGGACGACTACTTCGTGTCGCGCAAGCTTTATCCAAACGTCGACTTTTACTCGGGCATCGTGCAGCGAGCCATCGGCATTCCGACGCCGCTTTTCACTGCCGTTTTCGCGTTAGCACGGACCGTAGGTTGGATTGCTCAATTGAACGAAATGATCGGAGACGCCGAGTACAAAATTGGTCGTCCACGTCAGCTCTTCATGGGTTCAACCGCACGCAACGTGACTCCGATTGCGCAAAGAAGCTGACTTAAAAATCAGAACCATAAATTTGCAGCCCGAATGGTCATGTCCCGTACTCTTTACGACAAACTTTGGGATGAGCACGTAGTCCACACCGAAGACGACGGCACCGCGGTGCTGTACATCGATCGGCATTTGCTGCACGAAGTCACCAGTCCGCAGGCCTTTGACGGCTTGACACTGGCACAGCGCCAAGTCTGGCGAATTTCCGCCAACCTGGCGGTGAGTGATCACAACGTACCCACCACAGACAGGTCAGCCGGCATTGCTGACCCGATCTCGCGCTTGCAGGTGGACACGCTTGACTCGAATTGCGACCGAGTCGGCATCACCCAATTTAAAATGAATGATCTGCGTCAAGGCATTGTTCACGTGATCGGGCCCGAACAGGGCGCCACCCTGCCTGGAATGACTGTTGTGTGCGGCGATTCGCACACGTCCACACACGGAGCATTTGGCGCGCTCGCGCACGGTATCGGTACGAGCGAGGTTGAACATGTGCTCGCCACCCAGACGCTGCTCGCGCGCAAGGCCAAGAATCTTCTGATACGCGTGGTGGGTCAGGTGACACCCGGCTGCGGTGCGAAAGACATCGTGTTGGCGATCATCGGAAAAATTGGTACCGCTGGCGGCACGGGTTACACCATTGAATTTGGCGGGCCCGCGATTCGTGCGCTTAGCATGGAGGGACGCATGACGGTTTGCAACATGGCGATTGAAGCCGGCGCAAGGGCCGGTTTGATCGCCGTGGACGAGACGACTTTGGCCTACGTCAAAGGCCGTCCGTTTACGCCCAAAGGCGCGGAACTGGAATTGGCAACGACCTATTGGCGCACCCTGTACTCCGATGCCGATGCGGCTTGGGACAGTGTGGTGGAACTGGACGCCGCAACGATCAAACCGCAAGTTACTTGGGGTACGTCTCCCGAAATGGTGCTTTCCATCGAAGACCGAGTTCCAGACCCTGACCGCGAGAAAGATGCCAACAAGCGTGAAGCAATGGAACGAGCGTTGGCATACATGAATTTAGAGCCCAACAAGCCGATTGCTGACATTGTGATTGACAAAGTTTTCATCGGCTCGTGCACCAACTCTCGCATCGAAGACATGCGAGAAGCCGCGGCGGTCGTGCGAAAACTGGGCGCCAAAGTTGCCTCCAACGTCAAGCTGGCTTTGGTAGTGCCAGGCTCGGGTCTGGTGAAGGCGCAGGCCGAGCGCGAGGGTTTGGACCTGATCTTCAAGGCGGCCGGCTTTGAGTGGCGCGAGCCAGGTTGTTCGATGTGCTTGGCGATGAACGCGGATCGCTTAGAGCCTGGTGAGCGCTGCGCTTCCACGTCCAACCGTAATTTTGAAGGCCGTCAAGGCGCGGGCGGTCGCACCCATTTGGTCAGTCCGGCGATGGCTGCCGCAGCAGCCATCAAGGGTCATTTTGTCGACGTGCGCCGGCTGGTTTGAACCCTCTTTTTCCAGTGCCCAACTTGAGACTTTTCATGAAATCAAACCTTCTGCTTCTGATTGCCTTTTGCTTCGCACTGACGGCGTGCAACACCATCCAAGGTGTTGGAAAAGATGTAAAAAAAGCGGGTGAGGTTGTCGAAGAAGCTGCGAAGAAAAAGTGAGCCTGGGCCAATGAATTCATTTCAAGTTCATAAGGGCCTGGTGGCGCCCATGGACAGGGAAAACGTCGACACAGACGCCATCATTCCCAAGCAATTCTTGAAGTCCATTCAAAAAGCGGGCTTTGGGCAAAATCTGTTCGACCAGTGGCGTTACTTGGATCCGGGCTTTCCGGGACAAGACCCGGCATCGCGTCAAATCAACCCTGATTTTGTGTTGAACCAGCCGCGCTACAAAGGTGCTTCGGTTTTGCTTGCCCGGAAGAATTTCGGCTGCGGCTCGTCTCGCGAGCACGCCCCGTGGGCCATTGATCAATACGGGTTCAGGGCGCTTATTGCGCCCAGCTACGCCGATATCTTTTTCAACAATTGCTTCAAAAACGGTTTGCTTCCCATCGTGCTTCCCGAAGCTCAGGTGGCGACACTGTTTGATGAGGTGGCGGCTTTCGCAGGTTACGAGCTCACAGTCGATTTGGAGCGACAGGTGGTCGTGAAACCGGATGGGGCAGAGCTGCCGTTTGAGGTCCAGTCGTTTCGTAAATTCTGTTTGCTCAACGGTTTCGATGACATCGGTTTGACGCTGCGCCATGCCGACAAAATTCGCGCGTTTGAAGCCGAGCGCTTGCTCCAAAAGCCGTGGTTGGCGCACACCATTTGATCGTCAGGAAATTGACCCGTGAAAATTGCAGTCCTGCCCGGTGATGGCATAGGTAGCGAAATCGTCGCCGAGGCTTTGAAGATCATGGCCGCGCTGGATTTGCCGTTTGAGACCGAACATGCGCCTGTTGGGGGCACCGCTTACGAGTTGCACGGACATCCGCTGCCAGCCGCGACCCTCAAGTTGGCGCAGCAAGCCGATGCCGTGCTTTTTGGTGCTGTGGGCGACTGGAAATTTGACACTCTCGAGCGCGCGCTTCGTCCTGAGCAAGCGATATTGGGATTGCGCAAACACATGGGTTTGTTCGCCAATTTTCGCCCTGCCATTTGTTATGAGGAGCTCACCGGCGCATCCAGCCTCAAACCCGAATTGGTGGCCGGTTTGGACATCCTCATCATTCGCGAACTCACGGGAGATATTTACTTTGGTCAGCCGCGTGGTCGCCGCGAGTCTCCTGATGGGGCCTTTCAGGGTTCTGAAGAAGCCTTCGACACCATGCGCTACAGCCGCCCTGAAATTGAGCGCATTGCCCACGTGGCCTTTCAGGCGGCGCGCAAGCGAGACAAGCGCCTGACCAGCGTCGATAAAGCGAACGTGCTGGAGACTTTTCAGTTTTGGAAAGATGTGGTTACCGAGGTGCATGCGCAGTATCCAGATGTGGCGCTCGACCATATGTACGTCGACAACGCTGCGATGCAACTGGTCAAAGCGCCAAAGCGCTTCGATGTGATCGTCACTGGCAACATGTTTGGTGACATCCTGTCTGACCAGGCAGCCATGCTCACGGGCTCTATCGGGATGCTGCCTTCGGCATCCTTGAACGCGAAGGGCCAAGGCCTGTACGAGCCCAGCCACGGCAGCGCACCCGACATTGCGGGCAAGGGCGTCGCCAACCCTTTGGCGACAATCTTGTCGGTGGCCATGATGTTGAAGTTCACGCTCAACCAGCCTGAAGCCGCCGCGCGCATCGAAGCGTCGGTGAAGGCAGTGTTGGCAAGCGGGTTGCGGACGGCCGACATCTGGTCTGAAGGGTGCAAGCGTGCATCAACCCGTGAAATGGGCGATGCAGTCGTTGCGCAAATTGCGAAATCGCTCGGCGTAAAAACCCCGGCAACCAGCGTCGTCGCCCCAACAATTCCCTAGCATTTCGGCTCGTTTCGCCTTCTTACCGGCGCTCCGGGCCGGAAGAGTCGCTGCGCAGAAAAGTCGAAAATTAGCAGGAGAACGTCAATGAATAAAAAACTGGTCGGATTGGTGGGCTGGCGCGGCATGGTCGGCTCGGTTTTGATGGAGCGGATGCAAGCAGAAGGCGACTTTGCGCTCATAGAGCCGATGTTCTTCAGCACCAGCAATGCCGGTGGCAAGGCCCCGGTACAAGCTCAAAACGAAACCCAACTTTTCGATGCATTTGACGTGGTGGCGCTCAGGCGTTGCGACATCATCATCACCGCACAGGGTGGCGAGTACACCAAGGCGGTCTATTCCCAGCTGCGTTCCGCCGGTTGGGCGGGCTATTGGATCGACGCCGCCAAGACTTTGCGCATGAACAGCGACGCTGTCATCGTTCTGGACCCAGTGAATCTGAATGTCATCGAGCAAGCCTTGCGCAACGGCACGCGCGACTTCATTGGCGGCAACTGCACCGTCAGCTGCATGCTCATGGGCTTGGGCGCATTGTTCAAGGCCGATTTGGTCGAGTGGATGACATGCACCACCTACCAAGCGGCCTCAGGCGGAGGTGCGCAGCACATGCGAGAACTGCTCGCACAGTACGGCAGCTTGAACGCTGAAGTCCGCAGCCTGCTCGACGACCCTCACTCAGCGATTTTGGAAATCGACCGTAAGTTGGTGGCGAAGCAACGCGGCTTAACCGCGGTTGAGACATCCAACTTCGGCGTGCCGCTGGGTGGAAGCTTGATTCCGTGGATTGATGCCGATCGAGGTGACGGAACCAGTTTGGAAGAGTGGAAGGGCGGAGCAGAGACCAACAAAATCCTTGGGCGTGGCCCCGGTTTCGGCTCCGTTGAGACACCCATAGATTCCACTTGCGTGCGCGTGGGAGCAATGCGTTGCCACAGTCAGTCTTTGACGATAAAGCTCAAGCGCGACGTGCCTTTGGCCGATCTGGAGTCTTTGGTCGCCAATGACAACGCATGGGTCACGTTGGTGCCCAACACGAAAGAGTCCTCTTTATCGCTGCTCACGCCAGTGGCCGTCAGCGGCACCATGAATATTCCCGTGGGCCGTATGCGCAAGCTGGCGATGGGCTCTGAGTACTTGGGGGCGTTTACGATTGGTGACCAATTGTTGTGGGGCGCCGCCGAGCCTTTACGACGAATGCTGCGGATACTTCTACGAGCCTGATCCAGCCCAAAAACGCAGCTCGCTGTTCGGTCTGACTTGTTAAGCAGTACCTCAGCTTGTCTTCGTATCTTGTTGCTGTTATTGTGATTTGATGAAGTTAAGGCGCTTGCCTTTGCGTGCCTGAACGCGTTCATGTGTGCAACACAACCGATCTGACGCCGTCGATATTCCTGGGAGACGCCTTGAAACGAAATGTCTTGAATGCAGGGCGCTTTGCGCTTACGGGTTTTGCTGCCGCAGTGCTGTCATTTACAGCATCACACGCCTTGGCCCTGGGCTTGGGTCGTTTGGCCGTTCAATCGTCTCTCGGCGATAGTTTGCGTGCCGAAATTGATGTGACCAGCCTCTCGCCCGAAGAGGCCGCCAATCTGCGTGTACGAATTGCGCCGCCGGAGAGTTATCGCGCTGCCGGCGTCGACTACAACGCCGTACTTCCCAGCACTCAGGCCGTGCTGTTGCGCCGCGCTGATGGTCGCCCCTACCTGCGTCTGACCAGCGACCGTGCCGTTCAAGAGCCTTTCGTGGACGTGATATTGGAATTGACATGGTCGTCGGGTCGCCTGGTTCGCGAATACACCCTGCTGTTTGACCCGCCAAACAGCCGTAACACGGCCACGGCACCGGCGCCCGTCCCTGCGGCAGCATCACCCATGTCGGCGGTTGCGGCGGCTCCCTCGACTCCATCAATTGCGGCTGCGGCACCCCCGAGCGCTGTGACTTCCGCGCCAACTGCGGTCGCGACCAAGCCCCCAGTTGCAGCGGTTGCCAGGGCGCCGACACCGACCCCGAACCCTGCCGCAGCACCGGCACCAGCAACAGCGCGGGCAGCAGCACCTTCTGTGGCGACGGCCACCGCGCCGCTGGAGGCCAGGAAAGCGGCCAAAGTCGGCCCGGATGAATACAAGGTCCGAGAGGGAGATTCCTTGTCGCGGATCGCGTCCCAAACCCAGCGTTCCGGCGTGTCGCTGGACCAGATGCTTGTGTCGCTTTACCGAGGCAACCCAGACGCGTTCATCGACAACAACATGAACCGGCTGAAGTCGGGTGTGGTTTTGGCCGTGCCGTCTGTCGAGTCGGTCAAGGGCATCGCTGCGGCTGAAGCTAAGCAATTCATTCAGGCGCAAAGCGCTGACTTTGGGGCTTATCGCCAGCGTCTGGCCAGCGGAGTGCCTGAAACCAAAGCGCAAAACAACGCGCGCCAAGCCGCTGGCAAAGTGCAATCGGCGGTGGAGGACAAGAAAGTTGCCTCCGCACTCACGCCCGACAAGTTGACACTCAGCAAGGGCGCGGCCACCGCCACGGCCAAGTCCAGCGCGGCAGAAGAAAAAATATCCAAAGACAAAGAAGCCAAGGACGCCGCGGACCGTGTTGCCGAGCTTTCGCGCAACGTAGAGGCGTTGAAGAAAATTTCAGGGGCTGCAGCGGCTTCTGCTGCCACTGCCGCGGCCGCCGCAGCCAAACCGGCCGTACCCGTGGTTGCCGCGCCAATTGCCGCACCAACCGTACCATCGTCACTGTCCGCTGCGGCCTCCGCGGCCGCGCTGGCGGTGCCGGTTCCAGTCGCAGTTCCGGCGGTCGCAGCGGTTGTCGCTTCTACACCTGCGCCGTTGGTTTCTGCTGCTTCCGCACCCGCACCCGCACCCGCAGCATCCGCCCCTGATCCAGCGGTCAAGGTTGCTGAGGCAGCACGCTCGGCCAGTGCAGCTGCTGCGGCGGCTTCACGCGCCGCGCCTGCCGTTAACGAAGGTCCGAGCCTGATCGGCACCTTGCTTGAGGACAACCCGTTGGCTCTGGCGGCCGGTGGCGGTTTGCTGGCTGCGCTGTTGGGATACGGCGTCTACAAACTTCGCAGGCGATCAAAGAGCGAAAGCGGTGAAACCTCGTTCTTGGAAAGTCGCCTGCAACCCGATTCGTTTTTTGGTGCGAGCGGTGGCCAGCGCATTGACACGCGTGACGCCGGCGGCTCGTCATCTTCGATGAGTTATTCATTGAGCCAACTCGATGCGATTGGTGATGTCGATCCGGTGGCCGAAGCGGATGTCTATTTGGCTTACGGCCGTGACCTTCAAGCTGAAGAAATCCTCAAAGAAGCGATGCGCAGTACGCCCGAGCGTCTAAATATTCGAACCAAGCTGCTCGAGGTTTACGCAAAGCGCCGGGACGTGAAAGGCTTCGAGTCGCTCGCCGTTCAGTTGTTCGGATTGACGCGAGGTGAAGGTCCGGATTGGGCGCGTGCTCAAGAGTTGGGTCAACAAGTTGATCCTGACAACGCGCTGTATCAATTGGGCGGGGTGCCTGCTACCTTCTCCGGAGATGAAGATCGCGTCGAGCCACTGGGTGCCAGCACGATGCCGCAGTCGGTGTTGCCGTCGCCATCGCAATTTGGTCCCGATGCGGCACGTGCCAACGCGGCCGCAGCAAACATGAGCATGGACATGGACCTGGAGTTGGACTTCAGCGATTCCATTGCGACGACTTCGTCGCTGCCGACGGTCGCTGCCGCGATGCGGCCCGATCCGTTTGGCGATTCGATGTCATTCGACACAACGTCTGTGCTGCCAGCCGACACGAACAGTCGGACCGTGGCGAGTGCGAAATCGAGTACAGCAGCAGATGCCGCATTCGTTAGCGCCCCCAGCAATGAAGCGGCTTCGGCGCTGGACGCGCCAATGACTTTTGATCTGTCCAGTATTTCGCTCGATTTCGACGCGCCTGCCGACGAGAGCATGAAAAAGCGCATTTCGCCCATCACTGTTCCTGGGCAGCTGGATGTCATTCCGCCAGATTCAAAGGACGGCGGAAATTCAGTCCATGACAGCTTGCTGGAAAGCGCCTACGACAGCACGCACGAGCACGCAGATCCGCTGCTGCGAAAGTTGGAACTTGCCGAAGAATTCCGCCAGATTGGCGACACCGACGGCGCGCGGGATTTGTTGAACGAGGTTTTGGCCAAAGCCGACGGAACTTTAAAGACGCGCGCCCTGAGCCTCCTTGATCAACTGGAGTGAGCAGCGAAGCGCTCGCTTCTTCGCCCGCTTTTGCGACGTCAACTGCGTCGGCGCTGGCTGTGTTGCACGAAGTTGCATCCCATGCTCAGAGCTTTACGCAACGATTGGCATTGGGTCTGAGTTACCGGGGCACCGGGTACCACGGCTGGCAAAGTCAGGCCGATGGTCAGACATTGCAAGACAAGTTGGAGTCGGCGCTGAGCAAATTCGCTGACCGAACCGTGCGCACGGTGTGCGCAGGACGTACCGACACGGGCGTGCATGCCTTGAATCAGGTGATCCACATCGACGCGCCTGTCGAACGCAAATTGTTTTCGTGGGTGCGCGGCACCAATCGCTTTTTACCCGCCGATATGGCGGTGCAATGGTGCCGGGCACCTGACGCAGAATTTCATGCACGTTACAGCGCTTTGGGCCGGCGTTATACCTACATCTTGCGCGAATCGATCGCGCGACCTGCGCTGGAATCCGGCATGGTTGGTTGGGTATTCAAGCCGTTGCACGGCGACCTGATGCAGCAAGGCGCGCAACTGCTGATCGGACAGCACGACTTCAGCGCGTTTCGGTCATCCGAGTGCCAAGCGCGGTCTCCCGTCAAAGAAATGCGCAGCATCCGTATCCAGCGCAAGGGCGCATATTGGCGCTTTGAC
Organism: Burkholderiales bacterium; assembly: GCA_038241115.1. Classification (GTDB taxonomy): domain Bacteria; phylum Pseudomonadota; class Gammaproteobacteria; order Burkholderiales; family Burkholderiaceae_C; genus JANYJJ01. The sequence goes on from JBBRGA010000001.1 coordinate 11,561, forward strand.
TTTGACGCATCAGCCTACTTGCACCACATGGTGCGAAACATCATGGGCTGCTTGGTGGCTGTGGGCACACAGACCCAGACAGTCGACTGGTTGGCAGAGGTGCTCGCAGCAGGTGACCGTCATCGCGCTGCGCCCACCTTTGCCCCGGACGGTTTGTATTTTGTCGGGCCGTACTACGATGAGCGGTTCGCGATTCCGCAGCAAACGATGGCCGACGATTGGCTTCCTTGAACTCAGTTCCTCCGCTCGCATTCATGCACAGAACCCGCATCAAAATTTGTGGCCTCACTCGCGAGGCCGACGTGACAGCGGCGGCGCTGGCGGGTGCCGACGCCATTGGATTTGTGCTGTATGCAGTCAGCCCTCGAGGCGTGACGGTCCAACGTGCCGCCGAGCTGGTCAAAGCGATGCCACCGTTTGTCACGCCAGTCTTGCTTTTTGTAAATGCCAGCGATGACCTGCTCGCCCGAGCAGTATTTGCGATTCCGCACGCAGTTTTGCAATTTCACGGAGACGAAACACCTGCACAGTGTGAGCTTTCAAAGCGCGCGTTCATCCGCGCTGCGCGCATGCAACCGGGTTTCGATTTGTTAAACTTTGTGGGTCAATATTCAAATGCTCAAGCTGTACTCGTCGACGCTCACGTTGATGGTTACGGCGGCGGTGGAAAGGCTTTCGATTGGTCACTCATTCCAAAAAACGTGCAGCTTCCAGTCGTTTTGTCTGGTGGGTTGCATGCCGGAAATGTGGCTGCAGGCGTGGAGCAGGTGCGGCCTTGGGCCGTTGACGTGAGTTCCGGCGTTGAGTCGGCCAAGGGCATCAAAGATGCCCAGGCTATGCGCCAGTTTTGTGATGCGGTCCGCGCTGCCGATGCGCGCATTGCTTCACCCTCCACCTGAACGAAAGACCATCACCATGTTGACCTATCAGCAACCAGATTCCAAAGGCCATTTCGGCCCTTACGGTGGGACCTTTGTCGCCGAGACCTTGATTCACGCGCTTGACGAGCTCAAAGAAGCGTACGCAGTCGCGCAAGCTGACCCTGCTTTCATGGCTGAGTACCGCAGTGAGTTGGCGCACTTTGTGGGTCGCCCGAGCCCCATCTATCACGCCGCCCGAATGAGCCGCGAACTGGGTGGCGCGCAGATCTACCTCAAGCGTGAAGACCTCAACCACACCGGCGCGCACAAGATCAACAACACCATTGGACAGGCGCTGCTGGCAAGGCGCATGGGCAAGCCCCGGGTGATTGCTGAAACCGGAGCCGGACAACACGGCGTGGCCACGGCCACCATCTGCGCAAGGTACGGCATGGAATGCGTGGTTTATATGGGCAGCGAAGACATCAAGCGCCAGTCGCCCAATGTCTACCGCATGCATTTGCTCGGAGCTACGGTGGTCCCCGTCGAAAGCGGATCAAAAACGCTGAAAGATGCCCTGAATGAGGCGTTGCGCGATTGGGTCACCAATGTCGAAAACACTTTCTACATCATCGGTACAGTCGCGGGTCCGCACCCTTACCCGGCCATGGTGCGCGACTTCCAACGCGTCATAGGCGATGAATGCTTGGTGCAAATGCCCTCGATGATGGGCCGCCAACCGGACGCCGTGATCGCTTGCGTGGGCGGCGGTAGCAATGCGATGGGTATTTTTTATCCTTACATCGAACACGAGAAAACGCGCTTGATTGGCGTCGAAGCTGCAGGACAAGGCATTGAAACCGGCAAGCACGCGGCATCGTTAACAGCCGGCACACCAGGTGTCTTGCACGGCAACCGCACCTACTTGCTACAAGACGCCAACGGCCAAATCACCGAGACGCATTCAGTGTCGGCGGGCTTGGACTATCCCGGCGTGGGCCCCGAGCACGCGTACTTGAAGGACATAGGGCGAGCTGAATACGTCAGCGTCACCGACGACGAAGCCATGAAGGCCTTTCATCACCTGTGCCGAACCGAAGGCATCATCCCGGCGCTGGAGTCGGCTCATGCCGTGGCGCAGGCCATGAAAATGGCTCCGGCCATGCGATCGGATCAACATTTGCTCGTCAACCTGTCGGGCCGTGGTGACAAAGACATAGGCACCGTCGCCGACATTTCTGGAGCCAGTTTTTTCTGCCGTCCGTCTTGCCAGGGTCAAAGTCTCAAGGGCCAAACTCATTCGATGAAAGGTCCGCGATGAGCCGCATTGCAGGCGTTTTTGCTCAGTTGAAATTGCAGGGGCGTCAAGCCCTCATACCTTATGTGACGGCGGGCGATCCTTATCCCGATGCCACGGTTGAGATCATGCTCAGTTTGGCTGCGAACGGCTGCGACGTGATTGAGCTCGGCGTCCCGTTTTCCGATCCCATGGCCGATGGCCCGGTCATTCAAAAAGCGGCCGAACGCGCCTTGGTACACGGAATCGGCATGCCGCAGGTACTGGAATACGTGCGCGCCTTTCGTGCCCGCAACAGCGCCACGCCGCTGGTTTTGATGGGCTACGCCAACCCCATCGAACGCTACGGCACTCAACGTTTCGTCGCGGACGCATCGACCGCAGGCGTTGACGGCGTTTTGGTGGTGGACTACCCGCCCGAAGAGTGCGAAGCATTTGCGAGCACTTTGCGCGACCATTCGATGGATCCGGTGTTCTTGCTGGCACCAACCTCAACCGAGGCACGCATGCGTGAAGTTGGGCGCATCGCCAGCGGCTATGTTTACTATGTGTCTCTCAAGGGCGTAACGGGCGCAGGTCATCTTGACGTGTCTGCAGTGGCTGAGATGATTCCGCGCATCCGTCAGCACGTCAGCATTCCGGTGGGTGTTGGGTTCGGAATCCGAGACGGAGCCACCGCACGTGCCGTTGCCAAGGTGTCCGATGCAGTGGTGATCGGCTCGGCGTTGGTGCAATTGTTAGAGACTGAGACCCGTGAGAATGTGGCGTCAGCGGCCGGTCGCTTCGCCGCGAGCATCAGAGCGTCCATCGACGGCGCTGAAATTGAAGCCCCCAGGATCGAAAGCGCAGAAGGAGCCATGCGATGAGTTGGTTGGAAAAGTTGCTGCCGCCGAAAATGCTCCAAACTGATCCGAGCGAAAGGCGAACCGTGCCTGAAGGCTTGTGGATCAAGTGCCCTTCCTGCGAAACCGTGCTTTACAAGAATGACTTGGAGCAAAACATTTATGTGTGTCCCAAGTGCAGCCACCACCACCGCATCGGGGCGCGCGCGCGCCTCGAAGCCTTCCTAGACGCCGAAGGGCGTTTTGAAATCGGCCAAGAAGTAGTGCCGGTGGACGCGCTCAAATTCAAAGACAGCAAGAAATATCCGCAGCGTTTGAAAGAGGCGCTGGAAAACACAGGCGAAACCGACGCTCTGGTTGTTATGGGCGGTTCGGTGCTGAGCACGCCGGTGATGGTGGCGTGCTTTGAATTTGAGTTCATGGGCGGCTCGATGGGCTCGGTAGTTGGCGAGCGGTTTGTGCGTGGCGTCGAAACGGCGGTGGGTCAAAAAACGCCGTTCATCAGCTTCACCGCCACCGGTGGCGCACGCATGCAAGAAGGACTTCTAAGCCTTATGCAAATGGCAAAGGTCAACGCTGCGCTCACGCGTTTGGCGAAGGCCAAGTTGCCGTATATCAGCGTCTTGGCCGATCCGACAATGGGCGGCGTGTCTGCCAGCTTCGCCTTCATGGGTGATGTGGTGATTGCAGAACCGAAAGCGCTGATAGGTTTTGCAGGCCCCCGCGTGATCGAAAATACGGTTCGTGAAAAACTGCCCGAAGGCTTTCAAAGGGCTGAGTTTTTGATGCAGACCGGCGCCATTGACATGATCGTCGATCGCCGCGAACTGAAGCGAACAGTGGCACGTGCCATCGCCATGCTGACGCGCCAAAGTGCGGACGCATTGGCTTGACATCTTGGGTCGGCCACAACTCGATCAAGGCAGCTTCGGCTGCCTTGATCGTTTGCAAATCGCCTCTTGGAGCGCCTGAACTTTCCGGCAACGATTGCCCTCTACAAAGTAGAACTTCCTACAAACAGCCTCTCCACAAACGGACCGTAGCCTTCTGGCGACGTGAATAAATTTCCATGACGCAACGTATTCGCTTCGCCCTCGTTACCGCCTGCTTGCTCGGCCTGGTCGTGTTGACTGATCTGTCCGTGGCCCAGTCCAAGTTGGCGCCACTCACGAAAACTCAGTCTGTTGAAGGCATAGACGAGTACCGTTTGCCCAACGGTCTACAGATTCTTTTGGTGCCCGATACGTCCAAGCCCACGACGACCGTGAACTTGACCTACCGCGTGGGTTCGCGGCAAGAAAATTACGGGGAAACAGGAATGGCGCACTTGTTGGAGCACATGTTGTTCAAAGGCACGCCGAAGCACCCCAAGGTCTGGTCTGAGTTTGAGAAGCGCGGCTTGGCCGCCAATGGCAGCACCAACGCCGACCGCACCAACTACACCGCCAGTTTTTCAGCCAACGCCAACAACCTCAACTGGTATGTGGGTTGGTTGGCAGACGCCATGGTCAACAGTTACATCGCGCGCAAAGACCTCGACACGGAAATGACGGTGGTGCGCAATGAAATGGAGTCTGGCGAGAACAACCCCGAGCGCACGCTTTACAAAAAAACCTTGGCAGTGATGTTCGACTGGCACAACTACGGCAAAGACACCATCGGCGCGCGCGCCGACGTCGAGAACGTTGACATCCCGCGCTTGCAAGCCTTCTATCGCCAGTACTACCAACCTGACAACGCCACCCTCATCGTGGCTGGCAGCTTTGATACGGCAGCGCTGTTGACGTCGATTTCCAAGTCCTTTGGCGTGATCAAAAAGCCGACCCGCAAGCTGCCTAATTTTTACACCTTGGAGCCAACGCAAGACGGTGAACGCAGCGTCAACCTGCGTCGCTCGGGCGGGGTTCCCGAGCTCTTTGCCGGCTACCACGTACCGCCTGCCGCCCACCCTGACTACGCCGCCGTTGAGTTGCTCGGCATCATCATGGGCGACAGCCCCTCTGGACGACTGCACAGGCGCCTGACAGAGAAGCAATTGGCAACGAATGTGTTCGCTTTCAGTCAAGGCATGAACGAGCCTGGCTTCGCGATCTTTGGGGCGCAACTGGAAAATGCGAGTGGCTTGGAAGCCTCACGTGCTGCTTTGCTCGACACCTTGGAATCGGTTGCGCGAGATCCCATTACGGCCGATGAATTGAAGCGCGCACGCATCAAGTGGCTCAAGTCGTGGGAGCAGGGCTTCAGCGATCCTGAATCTGTGGGCATCGCCCTGAGCGAGTCGATTGCGCAGGGCGATTGGCGCTTGTTTTTCATGCTGCGCGACCGGGTGCGTGATACGGCGTTAGCCGACGTACAGCGCGTCGCAGTTCAACGTTTGCTACCCGATAACCGGACCTTGGGCACTTACTTGCCCACCGACAAACCGCAGCGTGCACCGACGCCTGAGAAAGTCGATGTGACGGAGCAGCTCAAGTCGTTCAAGCCCCAAGTGGCGCAGGCCGGTGTGGAAGCGTTTGATGCGACGCCCGCGGTGATCGATCAGCGGACGCAGAAGTTCACTGTGGGCGGCGCAGCCAACATCCGGGCAGCCGTCTTACCGAAAGGTTCACGGGGCGGCGCGGTGCAAGCCACGCTGGTGCTGCGCTTTGGCAATGCCGAGAATTTATTTGGTACGGCGGATGTGGCCGATATAACGGCCGCGCTGCTCGACAAGGGAACGCGCAGCTTGAACCGCCAGCAACTTCAAGACCGCTTGGACGAGCTGAAAACCGAGATGAGCATCGGCGCTTCCCCCGGCCGCGTGTCGGTGAGTTTGCTGTCGCGCAAAGAGCACTTGGCGGCTGCGATCGCGCTGATGGGTGACGTGCTTCGCAACCCGACATTTCCGGCTGAAACTTTGCTGGAAGTGAAACGCCAAACCTTGTCTGCGATCGAGCAGCAACGCAAAGAGCCGGAGGCCGTGGCGAGCATGGCGCTGGCGCAGTGGAGCAACACCTATCCGCCCGGTGACGTTCGGCACTCACGCACCTTTGACGAAACAGTGCAGGGCGTCAACTCGGTAACTTTGGAGGCCGTGCGAGCTTTCCACAGTCGTTATTACGGAGCCGCACGCGGCGAGTTTGCGGCGGTTGGTGACATGGACGTGGCGGCTGTGAAGCAGGCGTTGCAGAGTGCGCTGGGTGATTGGTCGGCGGGGTCTGCCTTTACGCGCATTGCCAATCCGTTGAATGCCGACAAGCCGACGCGCTTCATGCTGCCCACGCCAGACAAGCAGAACGCCTACATGGTGGTGCGCCAAGGAATCGCATTGACAGATAACGATACCGACTATGCGGCCTTGAACATGGCCAACTACCTGCTTGGCGGCGGCGGTAATTCGCGTTTGTGGAAGCGGATACGTGAAGCCGAAGGTTTGTCGTATGACGTGCGCAGTGGCATCAGTTGGAACAGCCTCGAGGCGAATTCCAGCTGGGAAGCCAGCGCCATCTTTGCGCCCCAAAACCAAGCCAAAGTGGAAGCTGCCTTCAAGGAGGAAGTGGCCAAGGCTTTGAAGAACGGGTTCACGGCGCAGGAGCTCAGCGAAGGGCAACGCGGTCTGCTGAACTTCCGTCGCTTGTCACGTGCTCAGGACGCGACGTTGGCGCGTGCTTTGGCCAGCAATCTCTACCTGGACCGTAGCTTCGCCAAAGCTGCGCAAGTCGACGCCGCCCTGGCCGCACTGACGTTGCCGCAGGTGAATGCCGCGCTAAAAAATTACATCAAACCCGAAAGCTTTGCCACTGCGTTCGCGGGTGAATTCAAACCCGCGGTTTCGGATGCAACTTCGAATGCCGTTTTGAACGCAAATACAGTCAAGAAGCCTTGAACGGACGTCGTTCGTTCAGCTCGTCCATATAGCTTTCCATTCCGGCGCCCTCGCGCTGTAAAAAATCGGCCACGGCTTGCGCAAATTGAGGGTGAGCCAGCCAGTGCGCTGACCAAGTTTGGACGGGCAACAGCCCACGTGCCATCTTGTGCTCGCCTTGCGCGCCGCCCTCAAAGCGGCGGATGTTGTTGGCAATGCACCAAGCCAGAGGCTCGTAATAGCAAGCCGCGAAGTGCAGGCAGGCAATGTGTTCGGTCGCGCCCCAATAGCGGCCAAACGCTGTGCCGTGCGCTCTGTCGATTCCAATCAAAGAAGCAGCCACGCGCGCGCCACCTTTCCACGCCAGCACCATCATCCAGTTCTCGGGCATCGTGCTCGCCATACGCGCAAAAAAATCGCGCGACAGATACGGTGTTGAGCGATGTTCTTGGTAGGTGGTGCTGTAGCAGCGGTAAAAATAATCCCAATCTTCAGTGCTGATGGCCGTGCCCTCCCGCCAGGTAAAGGTCACGCCCGCGTCATTCACTTTGCGACGCTCTTGCTGAATCTTCTTGCGCTTTTCGCGTTGCAGGCTCGCCAGAAAATCCGCGAAGTCCACGTAGGGCTCGCCGACTCGCTGCTGCCAGTGAAACTGCACCGTTGTGCGCAGCATCCAGCCTGCCGCCTCTGCCGCAGCATGGTCGGCCTCGTCCATAAACAGCAAGTGTGCCGACGACAGTTTGGCCTGGGATGCGATTTGCTGAATTGCCTGCAACAGCACTGCGCGCCCTGCCGAGTCACGGGCGAGTAAACGCGGCCCGGGGACAGGGGTGAACGGTACCGCGCCCAGCAGCTTTGGGTAATAGCGCAAGCCGTGTCGTTGATAGGCGTCTGCCCACGCCCAATCGAACACGTACTCGCCGTAGGAGTGGTCTTTCAAGTAGAGCGCGCAGGCGGCGATCAACACACTGTCTTGCTCTACGCACAAGAACTGAGGTGTCCAACCTGTGGAGCTGCAGGCGCTGCCAGATTCATGCAGCGCCAGCAGGTACTCATGGCGCATGAACGGGCCTGAGCTTGGCTGCAAGGCCAAGAGCACGTTCCACTGCTCGGCGTCCACTGCGGCGGGGTGGTCGAGCACCCGAATGACATAATCATTTCGAGCTTCGATGGCTGCAATCCGCTGTTCGGTTTTCTGTGTTTCCTCACGCATATGGCATCAACTTCTTTGTTCAATTCATCGTCAGATCTGGCAGTGAAGGTTGCCTTCGCTCAGATCAATCCGACCGTCGGTGACCTGGAGGGAAATGTCCAGAAAATATTGGATTTTTCGCTCCGGGCGCACGCAGCAGGAGCGCAACTGGTGCTGACACCTGAGCTGAGTTTGTGCGGTTACCCGCCCGAGGATTTGTTGTTGCGACCCGCCTTCATGAGGGCGTGTGCCGACGCCTTGCTGAAATGTGCCGGTACCCTGGCCGAGTTGCAAAATTTGGTGGTGGTGGTGGGGCATCCGCATCAGATTCTCGGGCGAACTGATGTTAGGTCGAAGTCGCACGCCGTGCAGCAACGTTTCAATGCGGCCTCGGTGCTGAAAGGGGGGCAAATAGTTGCCACCTATTGCAAGCGTGAATTGCCCAACTACCAAGTGTTTGACGAGCGGCGCTACTTCGCCTCGGGCCGCGAGCTGGAGGCCGCGCCCGAGCAGGGCGCGGTGGTGTTCGATGTGGGTGGTTTGAAATTTGGCCTCAACATCTGTGAAGACGCCTGGTTTGCAGAACCCGCACGTGCATCGAAAGCGGCGGGTGCGCAGGTGCTTTGCGTTTTGAACGCTTCTCCTTTTCACCTGGGAAAAATTGAAGAACGCGAGCAACGTATGCGTCTTCGCGCGAAAGACGTTGCTTTGCCTTTGCTTTACGTCCACATGACGGGTGGCCAGGACGAGGTGGTGTTCGACGGCGGCTCGTTCGCGATGGATGCCGACGGAAATGTGAAGTCGCGTGCGGTCATGTTCGAAGAGTCGTTGAGTTTTATTGACGTGGCTGTTCCGAGCGAAGGCATGTCGGACGCCGGCTTGTCGAGCGCTAGCTTGTCGATTGGAGCGGTGGTTGCCGTGCCTTCCATGGAGTCGCAAGCTTGGTCTGCGTTGGTGACGGGCGTGCGCGACTACATGGGTAAAAACGGTTTTAAGAACGCGTTGATTGGCTTGAGCGGAGGGATTGATTCAGCCTTGGTGTTGGCGATTGCCGTCGATGCGCTGGGTGCCGAGCGCGTGCGCGCCGTCATGATGCCGTCTCCCTACACCGCCGACATCTCCATGATCGATGCTCGTGACATGGCCAAGCGATTGAACGTGCGCTATGACGAAATCGCGATAGCCCCCATGTTCGATGCGTTCAAACAAAGTCTGGCCGGCGAATTTGATGGTTTGAAAGAGGACACGACCGAGGAAAACATCCAAGCGCGCGTGCGCGGTACGGTGCTGATGGCGCTTTCCAACAAATTTGGCTCCATCGTATTGACCACCGGCAATAAAAGCGAAATGGCCACCGGCTATTGCACTTTGTATGGAGACATGGCGGGTGGTTTTGCGGTGATCAAGGACGTGGCAAAAACGTTGGTGTACCGATTGGCCACTTGGAAAAATGCGCAGGGTAACGGTGGCTTGGGCGAAATCATTCCGCTGCGCATCATCACCAGGCCGCCCTCGGCAGAACTGCGTCCCGACCAAACTGATCAAGACAGCTTGCCCGAATACGAAATACTGGATGCGATTGTGCAGCGCTATATGGAAGACGATCAATCGATGGAGGACATCATTGGTGCTGGTTTCCATCGCGCCGATGTCGAGCGAGTCACGTGGCTTATCAAAACCAACGAATACAAGCGCCGCCAAGCCCCAATAGGTATCCGCATCACCCACCGCGGGTTTGGGCGTGATTGGCGCTACCCCATTACTTCCAAGTTCCGCGCGTAGACTGCTCTTGCATTCAAACCACAGGAAATCTCATGAAGCAGATCACCGCCATCGTAAAGCCTTTTAAGCTTGAAGAAGTTCGTGAGGCACTGGCCGAGGTGGGTGTGACCGGCTTGACCGTGACCGAAGTCAAGGGGTTTGGCCGCCAAAAAGGGCACACCGAGCTTTACAGAGGCGCTGAGTACGTGGTCGACTTTTTGCCGAAGGTGAAAGTCGAGGTTGTGGTCAAGACCGTCGACCTAGACCGCTGCATTGACGCGATCGTAAAGGCCGCCAAAACCGGCAAGATCGGTGATGGAAAAATCTTCGTGACCAACATCGAGCAAGTGGTGCGCATCCGAACCGGGGAAGTCAACGAGGACGCGGTCTGATTTGAGCGCGTCGTCTTAAAGCGTCAAGCGCGTTCAAAGTAAGTCCATAGCGCAGCGAGCCACACGCCGGTGCACAGCAACAGAGACATGAACACCGCTGCACTGGCAATGTCTTTGGCCCGCTTGGACAGGTCGTGGAGCTCAAACGAAACACGGTCCACCACCGCTTCGACGCTCGAGTTGAGCAGTTCGACAATTAACACCAGGCAAACTGACGCTGCTAACGCTGCTGTCTCTAACCAGTTTCGGCCCAGCCAAAAAGACGCTGGCAGCATGATCATGGCGAGCCAAGTCTCTTGGCGAAAGGCGCTCTCGCCCGAGTAGGCCAATTTGAGGCCGTTCAATGAATGGCCTGTGGCTCGCAGCACTCTGTCGAAGCCGGTTCGGCCTTTGTGTTCATTCGTCATGCAAAGTTGGTGGCGCGAGCGCGTTAGTCGCGGTGTGCCTACTTGGATGAAATCAGCGAAGTCCCGCAGACAACGTCATGCCAGAACTGTCGCGACGGATGCAGCCGCGCCAACATCGCATAGGCCACCACACCCGCACCCAAAATCGCGAACGAAGTGCCCGGGGAATGCAAATCTGCCAACCAAATGGCCAACAACGCAGGTACGAACCACAGCCAGCTCAACAAATACCGGCAAAAAGCCCGGGCTTGGCTAACTGCCGCTCCACTGCTGCTGACCAGACGCACATTCCAGGCTCGCATTGCAACGGTTTGACCGCCACGCGACCAAAACCAGACAAAGTAGATGCCCAAGACGACAAACAAAAACGCTTGAAGGCCGTGCCTACCCTGCAACGCGTGACGCTGCTGCGTCAGGCTTGAGAACAAATAGCCAGCAAGCATCAAAACGCCGAACAAAAGCACGCCTTCGTAGATGAAGCAAGCCATGCGTCTGAAAAGGCCCGGAACCTCCGGATGCTGAACGCTGGGCAGTATCGTAGTTTTCACAAGCGCCTGTCATGGTGAAGGTGATGATGCCGATGCCGCGGTAGATCGAGACATCGCACCTTGCGCGCCCTTTTGAGGCAACAAAGTGACTGAGTCCACAAACTCAGGAGATGCGGCAATCTTGGGCTGCCCAGTTTGTTGGTGAACCGGCGGCGTAACCCTCTTGGAAATCAAATTGGTGGTTGCTCCCGGCTGAGCTTGCACCACAGAAGGCGTGATCGAGCGTTGGGGTAGGGCCAGCGCAGGGTTGGCCACTATGTTTGATTTCAGTTGTGCGCTTTGTGAGCCACTGCTGGCCGCAACTGTGGCGGCTTTAGCTGCCAAATCGCGCTTCTGGTCGGCTGGCAATGCTTGGTATGCCTGCCACTGAGCTTGTCTGTTTTGCGGAGTCGATTTGTTCGCTTCTTGGAACTGAAGTCGAACCTTGCCGCGCTGTTCAGGTGACATTTGCGCCCACTCAGACATGCGCATTTGAATGCGGTCACGTTCTTCTGGCGACATGCTTGGAAAACGCGCGGCAATCACACGCCATTTTTGTTTTCGCTCCGCCGAGATTGCGGACCAATCCTTTTCGAGCGGCTTCAAAGCGGCCTGTTCGCCCGCGGTGAGGGTCAAGAATCTTGGGCCTTGTTCAGCAACTTGGCGAGCCTCAGTCCGAGTCTTAGGATCCGTCGCATTGCCAGCTTGGCCATGCGCAGGGGACACCAGAAGCGCACCAAGTGAAAAAGCAAGTAGCACTCCCCAGATCGTGAGCTTCAAGCCGGAATCGAGCCCCTCTTCAGGCATCGCTCAATGTCCGTCCAGCTTCAGAAATTCGACAAACCCTGGGTCACTGTAGGCGGCAAAGGGCACATCGTCACCGAGAAGTGCCGCGTCAACTTCAGCAGCCGCGCTGATCTGCGAACGCTGATGAAAGTGTTGAATGGAAAGCAACCCCAAAACCAAAGCTGCCAGCGGAATCAATGAGCCCAAGCGGGTCCAGAGATCACCGTCAAAACCGCCACGAAAGCCACCACCAAAAAGGCCAGTGTTCAATCGCAACGCAACGTTGACTCCATTTCCTAGCCCTGATGTCGCTATGGTCGGTGACTTTCGAGCGGCCGAAGTCGCTAAGACCGTGCGTTCAACCGCTTTTTCGCGAGCGAACTTCAGACGTTCGCGGACGTCAAAGGGCAATCTTTCAACGTGCTCAGTCATTAAGGCCGTTATCTTATGAGCGGCCCGGGTTTGTGCCGCTTCGATGCCTGCAGCCCCGGCACCATTCACAGATAAATTTTCAGTGCTCATAACGTAATCCCTTTTGACTTCAGCGCCTTGGCCAAGGTGTGAACTGCTCTTGAACAATGCGTCTTGACGCTGCCCTCTGAGCAACCCATGACGGACGCTGTTTCGGAAACATCAAACTCCTCCCAATAACGCAATAAAAAGGCTTCTCGTTGACGCCCAGGCAATTGTTCGACTTCTCGATCAATGGCTAGCAGGATCTGCGCCCGAGAAACTGAGTCAGCTGCGCTCTCTGTACCGGCTGATTCGTTCAGAGCCTCTAAAGTTTCAAGAATATCGAAATCGCCGTCTTCGCCAGCGGGCTCGAAGTCTGAAAAATTCTTCAGCACACCAGCCCGGACCTTTTTCCGGCGGAAATGATCCATGGTGGCGTTCGAAAGAATGCGCTGGAACAGCAAAGGCAGTTCAGCGGCAGGACGGTCAGCGTATTTTTCGGCCAAGCGAATCATTGCGTCCTGCACGATGTCCAGCGCCGAATCGTCATCGCGAACCGCAAAGCTAGTGCGCTTGAAAGCGCGTTTTTCAGCGCTTTTCAAAAAATCTGTCAATTCTTTTTCGGATGCCAAGAAGTACACGCCTCGGGCGAAAGCCCATGTAGTCGACGCAAATTATCACACCGCGCCGGTTCAAAAATATCGGTCGAATCTTCACTGCGCGAGGCGATGCAATAATCGACGGTTGCACGACAGAAAGCTCAAGTCCAAGTCGCCTAATCCAGGTGGTGTGGACGCGAGTTATCAGGCACCACACCCACCCCACGAGGGCGCGGAGAGGCGCACCAATGGTTTTTCGTTAGAGAAATTCGCAAAGGTTAGAACATGGATATGTCAACACCAGACGCCAAACGCGTCGCTTCAGCGACCCAAGCAGTGTCGACTCAACACTCCACGGCCTCCACATTGAGCCCCTCGCTGAACGGCTCCGAAATTTTGGTTCGCTGTCTGCAAGCTGAAAGCGTCCAGTTTTTGTGGGGATACCCAGGCGGTGCCGTCTTATATATTTACGACGCGCTCTACAAACAAAACACAATCGAGCACGTGCTGGTGCGGCACGAGCAAGCTGCGGTTCATGCAGCTGATGGATACGCTCGTGCAACTGGCGAAGTTGGTGTTGCGTTGGTTACTTCGGGGCCGGGCGCAACCAATGCGGTGACGGGTATCGCAACGGCATACATGGACTCGATTCCGATGGTCATCATCACGGGTCAGGTTCCCACAGCGGCGATAGGCTTGGACGCGTTTCAAGAATGTGACACGGTCGGCATCACTCGCCCGGTGGTCAAGCACAACTTTTTGGTCAAAGACGTGCGCGATCTGGCGATGACGATGAAGAAGGCTTTTCACATAGCACGCACGGGCCGTCCCGGTCCGGTGGTGGTGGACATCCCGAAAGATGTGTCCTTGGCCACGGCGCCATTCTCTTATCCCGCGACGGTAGAAATGCGTTCCTACAATCCTGTCCGCAAGGGTCACGGCGGTCAAATTCGCAAGGCTGTCTCGCTCCTGATGTCGGCAAAGCGACCATACATCTACACCGGCGGCGGGGTTATTTTGGGCAACGCTTCGGTTGAGTTGCGAGAGTTGGTCAATTTGCTCGGATACCCGTGCACCAACACATTGATGGGCTTGGGTGCTTTTCCCGCCAGCGATCCAAAATTCTTGGGCATGTTGGGCATGCACGGAACCTACGAAGCCAACATGACCATGCAGAACTGTGACGTGCTGCTGGCAGTCGGCGCACGGTTTTGCGACCGCGTGATTGGCAACCCGAAGCACTTTGCATCGGTTGAACGCAAGATCATTCATATTGACATAGATCCATCTTCAATTTCCAAGCGTGTAAAAGTTGACATTCCTATCGTTGGAGATGTGAAAGATGTGCTCCAGGAATTAATCGCCCAAATCCGCGAGGCGCAACTTGCCCAGCATGCCCGACCGGATGGCAGCGCGCTGGCCAATTGGTGGAATCAAATTGGCGAGTGGCGAGGTCGCGACTCGCTGGGTTTTCAGAACAGCAACGAGACCATCAAACCGCAGTTTGTCGTGCAAAAGTTGTGGGAGCTGACCAAAGACAGCGATGCCTACATCACATCTGACGTGGGTCAGCACCAAATGTGGGCCGCGCAGTACTACCGATTTGATGAGCCGCGTCGCTGGATTAATTCAGGCGGTTTGGGCACGATGGGTGTGGGCCTGCCCTACGCGATGGGCATCAAGTTGGCCAAGCCTCAGGCCGATGTGTTTTGCATCACCGGCGACGGCTCAGTGCAAATGAACATTCAAGAGCTGTCAACTTGCATGCAGTACAAAACGCCGGTGAAGATCATTTCGCTCAACAACCGCTATTTGGGCATGGTGCGGCAATGGCAGCAGATTGATTACGGAGGGCGTTACGCCCACAGCTATATGGATGCGTTGCCCGACTTCGTCAAACTCGCTGAAGCCTATGGGCACGTGGGCTTGAAGATAGAGCGCCCAAGCGACGTGGAAGGTGCACTGCGTGAGGCCATTCGTCTGAAGGATCGCACCGTGTTTTTGGACATTTGCACCGATGCCACGGAAAATGTTTGGCCGATGGTCAAGGCAGGAAAGGGCATCTCTGAAATGCTGCTGGGGTCTGAGGATTTGTGAGGCTTGAACCTGTGTGTGATGCCCGCTGTTACCGCAGCGGCTGATGCGCACTGGGAATTGCGTTCGCTGCTCTAGAAGTCGTCGATTTAACTTTTTCGCGTTGTCCAAGAGGGGTGGTTATCGCTGCCCCGACGGCAGACTCGCGCATACATCACCATGAAACACATCATCGCCTTGCTGCTCGAAAACGAGCCCGGAGCCCTGTCGCGCGTGGTCGGACTTTTTTCCGCGCGTGGTTACAACATTGAAAGTCTGACGGTGGCACCCACTGAAGACGGCTCACTATCGCGCATGACCATCGTCACTCGCGGTTCTGATGATGTGATCGAGCAGATCACCAAGCACCTTAACCGTTTGATCGAAGTGGTGAAAGTTGTTGACTTGACCGAGGCGGCGTTCACCGAGCGTGAGCTCATGCTCATCAAGGTACGTGCAGTGGGCAAAGAGCGCGAAGAAATGATGCGCATGGCCGATATATTTCGTGGCCGCATCATTGACGTGACGGAGAAGAGCTTCACCATTGAGTTGACCGGTGATGCGTCCAAGTTAGACGCCTTCATTGAGGCGCTGGATCGCACCGCCATCTTGGAAACCGTGCGCACCGGTACCAGCGGGATCGGCCGTGGCGAGCGCATTTTGCGCGTTTGAACCCGCTTGAACACTTTGTATTTTTTTGAATTTCGCCCCTTATTTACTGAACCGTTCTGAAGGAGAACTGCATGAAGGTTTACTACGACAAAGACGCTGACCTGAGCCTCGTCAAAGGCAAAAATGTCTGCATCATTGGCTACGGCTCGCAAGGTCATGCGCACGCGCAAAACTTGAACGACAGCGGCGTCAAGGTCACAGTTGCGCTGCGCAAAGGCGGGGCCAGCTGGTCCAAGGTGGAAAAAGCGGGTTTGAATGTTGCGGAAATTACCGACGCAGTGAAGGTCGCAGATATCGTGATGATGTTGTTGCCCGACGAGCAAATCGCCACGGTCTACACCAATGAGGTTGCGCCTCACATCAAACAAGGCGCGTCGCTCGCGTTCGCCCATGGTTTTAACGTTCACTATGGCCAAGTCGTACCGCGTCCTGATTTGGATGTCTGGATGGTCGCTCCGAAAGCGCCAGGTCACACGGTGCGCTCGACGTATACGCAGGGCGGCGGCGTACCGCATTTGATTGCCGTACACGCGGACAAAACAGGCAAGGCACGCGACCTGGCACTGAGCTACGCAGCTGCCAACGGTGGTGGCAAGGCTGGTGTGATCGAAACCAACTTTCGGGAAGAAACCGAGACCGACTTATTTGGCGAGCAAGCCGTGCTGTGCGGCGGTGCAGTCGAGCTCATCAAGGCTGGGTTTGAGACCCTGACGGAAGCTGGTTATGCGCCGGAGATGGCCTACTTTGAATGCCTGCATGAGCTTAAGTTAATCGTCGATTTGATCTACGAAGGCGGCATCGCCAACATGAACTACTCAATCTCTAACAACGCCGAGTACGGCGAATATGTGACGGGCCCGAAGATCGTCACTGAAGAAACCAAAAATGCAATGCGTAAGTGTCTGAAAGACATCCAGACCGGTGAGTACGCCAAGAGCTTCATTTTGGAAAACAAAGCCGGTGCGCCAACCTTGCTGTCACGCCGACGCCTCACCTCAGAACACCAGATCGAAGTGGTGGGTGAAAAGCTGCGCGCGATGATGCCTTGGATCAAAAAGAACCGCTTGGTTGATCAGTCGAAAAACTGACCTCTGGGTCCAAAATTAAAAAGCCGCCGGGGAAACCTCGCGGCTTTTCTTATGGGCCACGCTAATGCCTGCGGTATCCTGCTTTGGGCAAACGGATTCCAACATGAGCGAAATTCAAGACGTGGTGAGCGACGCCAGTGAGGCTGGAGATCCACCGCAGCGTCCGCGCCGTAAGGGCATCTACATCTTGCCCAATTTGTTTACTTTGGCGGCTTTGTTTGGTGGCTTCTACGCCATCGTGATGGCCATGAATGGGCGCTTCGAACAAGCCGCCATTGGTGTGTTTTGCGCCATGGTGCTGGACAGTTTGGACGGACGAGTTGCGCGCATGACCAACACCCAAAGCACCTTTGGCGAGCAGATGGACAGTTTGTCAGACATGGTGTCTTTTGGTGCCGCGCCCGCATTGATCGCATACGAGTGGGCGCTCAAAGGCATAGGCAAACCGGGCTGGATTGCAGCGTTTGTTTATTGCTCCTGCGCAGCCCTTAGACTGGCGCGCTTTAATACCAACTTGGCTGTGGTGGACAAGCGATTTTTCCAAGGATTGCCCAGCCCCGCTGCTGCCGCCTTGGTGATGGGGTTCATATGGTTGATGGACAACCAAGGCTTCATGGGAGGCGAAGAAGGCCCGTGGCTGATGTGGACCACATTTGGCGTGACGCTTTACGCTGGTTTGACGATGGTCACGAATGTGCCGTTTTACAGTTTCAAAGACGTGAGCTTCAAAAAGTCAGTGCCATTCATCGTAATTGTGGCAATTGCTCTGGCCATCGCTGTGATCAATATCCACGTACCTGCGGCGCTTTTCAGCTTGTTTATGTTTTACGGGGTGTCCGGCTATGGTGTTTACATCTGGAGGCGCATGAAAGGCAGGCCAGTCAGCCTTATCGCAACGTCCACAGATGAACCTGATGAGCAGGGCCTTCACCGTTGAATCCACCGTGCTACATTTTCCGCATGAATGATTTGACGATATTCGTTTTAGCGCTACGCCTAGAGGCCACTCGGGTGCGCTGAATCGTCCACGTCATAACGTCTTCGTCTCAACGGCCCGCATGCAACCCGCAGCGGGCCGCTTTGCTTTTTAAGCTGTGGGTTAAACACTGGAGCTATCCCATGACCGACAAACTCATCATTTTTGACACCACCTTGCGCGACGGCGAGCAGTCCCCCGGTGCCTCCATGACCAAGGATGAAAAGCTGCGCATAGCGCGGCAGTTGGAGCGCTTGAAGGTTGACGTGATCGAAGCTGGTTTTGCTGCCTCTTCCAACGGCGACTTCGAGGCTGTTCGTGCGATCGCGCTGGCGATCAAGGACAGCACTGTTTGCTCGCTCGCTCGCGCCAACGACCGCGACATCACGCGTGCGGCAGACGCGCTGAAAGGTGGCGCTTCTACGCGCATTCATTTGTTCCTCGCTACCAGCGCTCTGCACATGGAAAAAAAGTTGCGCATGACACCTGATCAGGTGTTTGAGCAAGCAAAGTCGTCCACCCGATTTGCCCGGAACCTCAGTGCTGACGTCGAGTTTTCGCCTGAAGACGGTTATCGCTCAGACCCTGATTTTTTGTGTCGCGTCATCGAAGCGGTGATCGCGGAAGGCGCTACGACCATCAACATTCCAGACACGGTCGGCTATGCGGTACCTGAGCTTTACGGTCAGTTCATTTTGAATTTACGCCAGCGCATCCCGAACGCCGACAAGGCCATCTGGTCGGTGCATTGTCATAACGATTTAGGCATGGCCGTGGCCAATTCATTGGCCGGTGTAAAGCTCGGCGGCGCTCGTCAGGTCGAATGCACCATCAATGGCCTGGGCGAGCGCGCAGGAAATTGTTCGCTTGAGGAAGTGGTGATGGCAGTGAGGACACGTCGTGACTACTTTGGGTTGACGATGGGCGTGGATGTCTCGCATATCGTTGCTGCGTCACGACTGGTTTCACAGACCACTGGTTTCGTGGTGCAGCCGAATAAAGCGGTGGTTGGCGCGAATGCGTTTGCTCATGCTTCGGGCATCCACCAAGATGGTGTGCTCAAGGCTCGCGATACCTACGAAATCATGCGTGCCGAAGACGTGGGCTGGGCCGCTAACAAAATTGTGTTGGGCAAATTATCTGGGCGCAATGCGTTCAAGCAAAGGCTGACTGATTTGGGTATTTCCATGGGGTCCGAGGCTGAAGTCAATGCGGCCTTCGCCAAGTTCAAAGAGTTGGCTGACCGAAAGAGTGACATCTTTGACGAAGACATCTTGGCGCTGGTGATGGACGAATCAGTCACGCCTGAAAACGAGCATTACCGATTGCTGGCGTTGTCTCAGCACTCGGAGATGGGTGAGCGACCGCAAGCCAGCGTCGCTTTTGCGGACGGTGCAACTGAGCATCATGTTCAAAGCGATGGCAACGGGCCGGTGGATGCAAGCCTCAAAGCCATAGAGTCCAAAGTGAAAAGCGGCGCAGAGATGCTGTTGTATTCGGTGAACGCCATCACCTCGGGCAGCACCGAGTCGCAGGGCGAAGTGACGGTGCGCTTGCAGCTTGGCGGCCGTGTTGTTAACGGCGTGGGTGCTGACCCCGACATCGTGGTCGCGTCGGCCAAGGCTTATCTGGCTGCGCTCAACAAATTGCACAGCAAAACGGTGCGAGTTGCCGCGCAGGGTTGATGTATTTGAAGGGTTGCTTCGGACAGCCGCTTGCGTGTTGATGTTATGTTTTTGACTTGGGGATTGCACCAAGCCGCAACGCTGCGACAATACGCGAATGGCAAAAGACACATCTACCAAAGTTTCCCAAGACGGTCTGCGTTACGCCGCGAAACCTTCGGGCTCGCCGTTTCTTGGTTCCGGCAACACACGCTCCTGTTTTAAATGCGGTAAACACCGCCAGCAGGGGCAGCTCATGTCCAAGAGGGTACTTGGCCGATCAGAGATGGTGTGCTCACCATCCTGTACCACGGTGACTTAATCCCCAGGGAGGGTTCAAGCTGGTGCAACTGCTCTAGTTTGAACGCTGGGTTTATGAGCTGTGGCGCGTCATCCTTTTCTTATACGAAAAGCGAGTGTTTCGGCTGAAAAAGCGCATAGCGCCAATTCTGATGCACTCGCCCCGGCACCCATTGGTTATTGAGGCAGCGCGTTAGTGAGCGAAGGACGTCCTCGACCTTACGACATCTCGTCGCCGTACCGTAAATCACGTGACTGGCGCGCCCAATTGACGTGCTGGAGCCGATCTGCTGAAGGCAGGTTCTGACTCGCAGTTCACCATGATGCGCATGACATTGGGAATTGCGTGCACTTCAATCTTGAAAACTTGCATTACCACCACGATGCTGGCCAAACAAATATCGGCCACGGTGATATTTTGCCCATGACAGAAACGGCCCGTTTCGGGCTCAGTGGCCAAGCGCTGCTCAAGCGCATGCAAGCCTGTTGTGAACCAATTGATTTGCCAAGCGCGCCAAGCCGCATCGTCGAAGCCGGCTTGGGTCATTAAATATTTCTTGACTCTCGGCGTAATGAGCGGATGCGTGTCGGAAGTTAACAACGCGGCCAGAGATCTGACACGCGCACGGCCATACAAATCATTTGGCAACAAAGCAGGCGAAGGATGGCTTTCTTCTAAGAATTCGAGAATGGCCATTGACTGCGTGATCGGCGTTTTGCTGGCGTCGTCTGCGAGGTCGATCAACGCAGGGACAGCCCCCATCGGGTTGATCTTCAAAAACTCAGCGCCGCGTTGTTCGCCCGCGTCCAAGTTGACGTTATGTTCCTTCGTGGCGACGCCTTTTAGTTGGCATGCCACACGAACTCGGTAGGTTGCCGAGGTGCGCCAAAACGAATAAAGCTCGAATCGCGGGCCAGATGACATGATGACTCCTCAAGATGCGTGCTCAGCGCGGAAGTGATTAGCATAGCGGTCCGAGTTCAGCGTTTCAGACGGTCGACGCCGAGCCCGTCGATAGAAATACTGGTTTTTTTCCCGGACAACATTTCACTCAGTAAACGCGCCGATCCACACGCCAGAGCCCAACCGCTCGAGCCGTGTCCCAGATTCAGCCACACGCCAGGAATGCCGCTTGGCCCCAGCACGGGTGGCCCGTCCGGCAACATAGGTCGAGCACCTTTCCAGGTTTGAGCTTGGCCCAGCTTTGCAACACCGGGATACCAATCGTGCAGCACCTTGTGAAGTGTCGCAATCGACGATTGATTACGCTGCTGGATTGAACCGCCCAACTCGGCGCCGCCAGCCACCCTCAGTCGACTGCCAAGACGCGTGATGGCCACCTTGTAGCGTTCATCCATGATCCCCGAGCGCGGTCCCAAATCGGGGTGCGCCTCAACGTGTCGCATTGGCGCCGTCACCGAATAGCCGTACACCGAAAGCAGCGGCAAACTGAGACCATGCGGCGAGAGCAAAGCAGGTGCTCCCATGGCAGCGCAAACAAGCACCGCGTCGAAGGTTTCTGTGACGGCACTCGGCGGCAACATGGGTGCTGCCAGCTTGTCTTTTACGCTGCGCTCAGACAGGATTACAGAGTCCTGGGCTATCTGCTGGTGTACGAGTTGGGGTGTTGTCGCCGGAATGATGCCCAAAACCTTGGTGTGAAAACGAAATTTAACGCCAAGAGCTTCAGCTTCGGCTCGCATCAAGTGCGCGAACTCGCGGCAATTGGCAACTTCGGCATCCGGCAAATGAATGCCGCCTTGCAATGGAGTTTCAGTATTGAGACCTGGCTCAACCGCACGACATTCCTCGGCCGTCAGACCTTTGAACTTAACGCCCAATTCATCCAGCACTTTCAAGCCAGGCTTGGCCAACCCTACGTCGCGGGCGGAGCGCAGAAGCACCAGATAGCCGGTACTGCGTTCAAAGTTCAATCGCAATTCGCGCGACAAGCCGTGCAGCCTTTCGCGGCTGAACAACGCGAGTGCCTGCATGCGCCCGCGGTTGAACTCGAAGCTTTTGCGACTGCTGGCGCGCCACCATTTCCACAGCCACGACAACGTGGCAGGGCTCAGATCGGCATTGATTCGAACTGGCGAGTGTGGGCTGAGCAAGTGCTGTATCACTTTGCCTGCCATTCCAGGCGAGGCCCAAGGTGTCACATAGCCTGGGGCTATTACACCAGCATTGGCAAAGCTTGTTTCGCTGGCGACGCCGCCATTTCGCTCGAAGACTGTGACCGCGTGCCCGCTTACGGCAAGTTCAAAAGCACTGGTAATGCCGACGATGCCTGCGCCTACGACTGCAATGCGCATGGCTAATGGACGGCGCTTAAATGCCGCACAGCGGTTCCCTTGGAAGAACCATCGAATCGGTGGGAATGGCACATGCTAAACTCGACTGGCTAGGCTGAAGGCAGGGAATTCGGCAGTACCAAGTACTGCCGTTTGAACTGTTTTCCGGCTCGGCAAATCGCAAATCCGGTTGTTTGAAGGTGTTGTTGACAAATGCGGGAGCGCAAAAGAAATAGCGCTTGAGCCCAACGATTCGAGCCGGATTTTAGAACCAACCTTTGGAGCTCATCACATGAACATCAGCATGCGTGAAATGCTAGAAGCCGGCGTCCATTTCGGACATCAAACTCGCTTCTGGGACCCGAAAATGGCACCGTACATCTACGGCCATCGCAACAAAATCCACATCATAAATTTGGAGAAAACGCAGCCGATGTTCATCGATGCGTTGAAATTTGTGCGTCAACTCGCTTCCAAGCGAGGCACGATTTTGATGGTTGGTACCAAGCGCCAAGCGCGCGAAGTCACGGCCATGGAAGCGCGACGCGCTGGCATGCCCTTCGTCGACCAGCGTTGGCTCGGCGGAATGCTCACCAACTTCAAGACCGTCAAGGGCTCTCTCAAGCGATTGAAAGAAATGCAAGCGCAGATCGAGTCGGGCACCGAGATCCGAATCAAAAAAGAAGCGCTGATGTTTCAGCGCGAGCTCGCCAAGCTGGAGCGTGACATCGGCGGCATTCAGGACATGAACGCATTGCCAGACGCTTTGTTTGTCATTGACGTGGGATACCACAAGATTGCTGTGGCGGAAGCCAAGAAGCTGGGAATACCCGTGGTCGCAATCGTTGACTCGAATCACTCGCCGCTGGGCATTGACTACGTTATTCCTGGCAACGATGACTCTGCCAAAGCAGTCGCTCTGTATGCACGCTGTGTTGCGGACGCTGTTCTTGAAGGTAAAGCGAATGCCACCAACGAGGTCGTTCAAGCTGTAGCCGCGGCAGGAGATGAATTCGTGGAAGTAAACGAAGCGGCCTGACCGAAGGCATGGCCCCCTGGCCCTCAACGCGCTCGCTGGCCGTTTTTAAACCCCAGTGAGCCCCAAAAAGGGGCTGTCTCAGTCCCTTTTTTGTTTTTCAAATTTTTTTGATCAGGCCCTGCTGCTACGGATCAATCCGCAGCTGTGTACATAGGAGAACCCCATGTCTGTTATTACCGCCAAGATGGTTGCTGAACTGCGAGCCAAAACCGATGCCCCGATGATGGAGTGCAAGCGTGCGCTGACCGAAGCTGAGGGAGACATGGAGCGAGCAGAAGAATTGCTTCGCGTAAAGCTTGGTAGCAAGGCTGGAAAGGCCGCATCGCGAATTACGGCTGAAGGCGTGGTGGCTGCCTGCATCACTGGCACCACCGGCGCTGTGGTGGAGGTGAATTGCGAGACCGACTTCGTTTCAAAAAACGACGATTTTTTGGCCTTCAGCCAAGCATGTGCCGACTTGATCGCGCAGCACAACCCGGCCGACATTACGGCGGTGTCAGCTATGCCTTTGGCCCAAGCCGGATTTGGTCCGACCTTGGAGGATGTGCGTAAAGGTCTGATTGGGAAAATTGGCGAGAACATTGCTGTTCGTCGTTTCCAACGTTATGCCGACGGTGGCAAACTGGCCTGCTATTTACACGGCACGCGCATTGGCGTCGTTGTGGAGTTTGAAGGAGATGAGTTGGCGGCCAAAGACATTGCAATGCACGTCGCGGCGATGAAGCCGGTCTCGTTGTCATCTGCCGATGTACCCGTTTCTTTGATCGAAAAAGAGCGTTCGATCGCGTCGCAGAAAGCAGCGGAGGACGCGGAGGTGGCTAAGGCCGCAGGCAAAGCTCCTCAATCGCCGGAAATAGTGATTAAAAGGGTTGAGGGCTCGGTACAAAAGTACTTGAAGGAAGTCAGTTTGCTAAACCAAACGTTCGTGAAGAACGATAAGCAAACTGTCCAGCAAAACTTGATAGAGCGTGCAACGACGGTAAAGGGCTTCACGCTGTACGTGGTCGGTGAAGGTATAGAGAAAAAAGTAGATGACTTCGCAGCAGAAGTGGCTGCGCAAGTCGCTGCCGCCAAAACTGCCTGAACAAGCACATGCGCGGCGCAGTGTGGACCCTGTGGACAGGCGAAACCGTTGCGCAAGCGAGTTTAGACTTACGCGAATGACGCGTCGGCTAAAACAATCGAGGAGTTTTTAATGCCCGCCTACAAGCGCATCCTTCTCAAACTTTCAGGCGAGGCCCTGATGGGCGACGATGCATACGGAATCAACCGGGCCACCATCGTGCGCATGGTGCGCGAAGTCCAAGAGGTGACGTTATTAGGTTGTGAAGTGGCGGTGGTCATTGGCGGCGGCAACATCTTCCGCGGCGTTGCCGGTGGCGCTGTGGGCATGGACCGTGCCACGGCCGACTACATGGGCATGCTGGCCACGGTGATGAACGCGTTGGCATTGGCCGACACCATGCGCCAAGAGGGAATGGTGGCGCGCGTGATGTCAGCCATCGGTATCGAGCAAGTGGTCGAGCCTTATGTGCGACCCAAAGCGTTGCAGTACCTTGAGGAAGGCAAGATCGTGATTTTCGCGGCCGGAACCGGCAATCCGTTTTTCACCACTGACACAGCGGCGGCGTTGCGCGGGGCAGAAATTGGTGCCCAGATCGTGCTCAAGGCCACCAAGGTGGACGGTGTTTACAGCGCAGACCCCAAGAAAGACCCGAACGCAACGCGCTATAGCCACATCACATTTGATGAGGCCATCACCAAAAATTTGCAAGTGCTGGACGCTACTGCGTTCGCGCTGTGCCGCGATCAAAAGTTGCCCATCAAGGTATTTAGCATCTTTAAACCGGGCGCTCTGAAGCGCGTGGTGCAAGGTGAAGATGAAGGCACTTTGGTGCACGTTTGAATTTGAAAAATCGTTGAATTTGATGTCCCTTCATTCAGTCAATACGTAAGTAAACGCCATGAGCATTGCTGAAATCAAAAAGACCGCTGAAGCCAAAATGGCGCGGTCTGTCGAAGCCCTAAAAAACGACCTTCACAAAATTCGCACGGGCCGTGCGCATCCGGGCATCCTTGACCAAGTTCAGGTCGAGTACTACGGTGCTCTGGTGCCCATAGGCCAGGTCGCCAACGTCACGCTGCTTGACGCTCGCACCATCAGTGTCCAGCCTTGGGAAAAAGCGCTCGGCCCCAAAATCGAAAAAGCGATTCGGGAATCGGATTTGGGATTGAATCCTTCAACCCAAGGCGACGTGATTCGCGTGCCAACACCAGCGCTTACTGAAGAACGCCGCCGAGACCTGACCAAGGTTGTGCGAAACGAAGGTGAAGACGCCAAAGTGGCGGTTCGCAATCTGCGACGCGACGCCAACGAGCAGGCTAAAAAACTGGCCAAAGATAAAGAAATTTCTGAAGACGACGAGCGCCGTTCGCTTGAAGAAGTGCAAAAGCTGACCGACCGCGTGGTGGCTGAAGTCGACCGCATGGTCAGCGCCAAGGAAGCCGAAATCTTGGCTGTCTGATGAAGGCCGACACGCCCGCTCATTTGCGCCCTCTCGCGGCAGCCAAGGAAGCACCGGTATCCATGGCGCTTACAGCCTTACCACGCCATGTTGCGATCGTGATGGACGGCAACGGACGTTGGGCGAAGAAGCGCTTCATGCCGCGCGTGGTCGGGCACGGTCAAGGGGTCGACACATTGGTGAAAACAGTTTTGGCCTGTTCAGAACGCGGAATTGAATACCTCACTGTGTTTGCCTTCTCCTCTGAAAACTGGAAGCGACCCAGCGAAGAGGTTTCGGGCTTGATGGGTCTGGTTTTGGTGGCAGTTTCCAAACACCTCACCAAACTCGCGAGCGTGGGCGTGCGTATCCGTATCGTTGGCGACCGCTCTCAGGTGTCGGAAAAAGTTCGCGCCGCATGGCAAGAAGCGGAATCGCGCACGGAACACAACACCCGCATCACTTTGTCGGTGGCATTCAATTACGGTGGTCGTTGGGATGTCATCCAAGCCTGCCAACAGGCGATGAAAGACGGGCTGGCGGCGGATCAAATCACTGAAGCCAGCTTGGCCAGCCGCATGGCCATGAGCTACGCGCCAGACCCGGATTTATTCATTCGCACCGGCGGAGAAACACGCATCAGCAACTTCTTGCTGTGGCAATCGGCTTACTCAGAATTGGTGTTCACCGATTGCCTGTGGCCCGAATTCGGCGAAGCTGAGTTGGACCATGCTTTGGCCGAGTTTGCTCGACGCGACCGCCGCTTCGGCGGCATCAAAGTGCCCGCCGAAGAGCGCAGCCACAGCAGCTGACCATGTTGGCGCAGCGCGTCATCACCGCCTTGGTTTTGTTGGCGTTGCTGCTTCCGGCTCTGTTTGCCGCAACTGCTTGGCCATTTGCGCTTCTGACTTTGGTGTTGATTGCCGCAGCGGGGTGGGAATGGGCAAGGTTGAACGGCGGCGCTCGGCTGGGATGCTTGGTTTTTGGCGCGATGTTGGCCGGCGCATGTGTTGTCGCTCTCAGCGCGGGTTGGACGGCCCACTCTCCCTCCTCACCTTGGTGGCTGGCGACATTGGTCTGGGTACTGGGCGGGGCGTGGGTTTTGAGAGCCGGCCCTGCGGGCTGGCCGTCGCTTCCTGGCAGCGTGCGCTGGGCCATTGGATTCGCCGTTCTTTGGACAGCGTGGTTGGCATTGGCCAGTGCGCGCTACACGGGCATCAATTTCATACTTTCGGTTTTCTGTTTGGTGTGGGCCGCCGACATTGCAGCGTACTTCGGCGGGCGCGCCTTTGGCAAACGCAAACTCGCCTTGGCCATCAGCCCCGGAAAGAGTTGGGAAGGCGTTTGGAGCGGCATGTTGGGCGTGATGATGATTGCAGCCGCGTGGATTGCGATAGACCGTAGCTACGGCGTCGACTCGGCCAGCCTCTACACGCGTTTATTGGAAAGGCATGGGGTTTTCGGCTTGGCGCTGGTCTTGATTTTTTTAGCAGCGATGAGCGTTGTGGGCGACTTGGTCGAGTCACTTGTCAAGCGAAGCGCAGGGGCCAAAGACAGCAGCGGCCTTCTTCCTGGTCACGGCGGTGTGCTCGACCGGATAGACGCGTTGCTCCCGGTTTTTCCTTTGGCCCTGGCCATGGTTTCCATTTGAAATGACAAAAATTTCCACTTCCCACGATTCACGCACAGCACGCAAACAGCGAATTTGCATCCTCGGATCCACCGGCTCGGTTGGTACCAGCACCCTGGATGTGTTGTCGCGCCATGCTGAGAAATTTGAAGTTTTTGCGCTGACCTCGCACAGTCGAGTAGACGAGTTGCTGGCGCAGTGTCTGATTTGGAAGCCGCGCTTTGCTGCGTTGCCCACGCCTGAATTGGCTCGCGCACTGCAAGCTCAGTTGCGAGACGCTGGTTCCAACACCGAGGTTCTGGCGGGCCCCAAAGCTTTGTGCGAACTGGCGGCTCATGCGGATGTGGACATGGTGATGGCGTCCATCGTCGGCGCTGCGGGATTGCCTTCATGCCTGGCTGCGGCGCATGCCGGCAAGCGTCTGCTGTTGGCGAACAAAGAAGCCTTGGTGGTGGGCGGCGCACTTTTTATGCAGGCCGTTAAAACCGGCGGCGCCACGCTGCTGCCGATCGACAGCGAACACTCGGCCATTTTTCAATGCTTGCCAGAAGATCGCAGAGCTTGGGGTTTGCGCATCGACCACATTTTGCTCACCGCTTCAGGCGGCCCTTTTCGCATGCGAGATCCTTCGACGCTCGCCTCGGTGACCCCCGACGAGGCATGCGCGCATCCTACGTGGGTAATGGGGCGAAAAATTTCAGTCGACTCCGCCACGATGATGAATAAAGCACTAGAGGTGATTGAGGCGCGCTGGTTGTTTGACTTGGCACCCGAGCAAATCCGAGTCGTCATTCACCCTCAAAGCATCATCCATTCAATGGTGGTGTGCCGTGATCATTCGGTGCTGGCGCAGCTCGGCACGCCCGACATGCGAGTGCCCATTGCTTACGGCTTGTCCTTTCCCGAACGCATCACTTCAGGCGCTGGCCAGCTCGATTTCACAGCGATGTCGGCGTTGAATTTTTCAGCGCCCGACCATGCTCTCTATCCGGGCTTGAAGTTGGCATGGCAGAGCCTCAACGCCGCAGCCGGAACGACCGCTGTGCTGAATGCGGCGAACGAAGTGGCCGTGGCCGCTTTCTTGGACAACGCCATACGTTTTGACCAGATTCACGCGCTCAACCAAAGCGCGCTCGAAACGGTGGCGGTCACGCCCGAAGACTCGGCTTCTGTCGATGACTTGATTGCCCTCGATCTGCGGACTCGCGCGAGCGCGGAACAACACGTGAAGCGACTCCAAAAATGATTTCGACGGTTCTGGCTTTCATCTTCACTTTGGCTTTGTTGGTGGTGGTGCACGAGTACGGCCATTACCGGGTGGCAGTCGCGTGTGGCGTGAAAGTGTTGCGCTTCTCAGTGGGTTTTGGTCGCGTGATTTGGCGTCGTCAAGCCACGCCTGACAGCACCGAATTTGTCTTGTGCGTTTTGCCGCTGGGTGGCTATGTCCGCATGTTGGACGAGCGCGAGGCCAATGTGAATTCCAACCAGCGACATTTGGCCTTCAACACCAAGCCCTTGTGGCAGCGGGCGAGCGTGGTAGCCGCGGGCCCGATCGCTAATTTCTTGTTGGCGATCGTGTTGTATGCCTGCGCTCATTGGGTAGGCACCGACGAGCCCAAAGCTGTTTTAAGCGGCCCAACCGTTGGCAGCATTGCCGAGCGCGCGGGCGTGAGGTCAGGCGACGTGGTGCGTGCGGTTTCGAGCGACGGTGTGGAATGGCAGGATGTCCAGTCATTTGTTGACCTCAGTGGCGAGGTCAATCGTGCTGTCTTGCACGGCGAAAAGCTCAGCCTGCGTGTCGCGGCTGGCGATGGCGCGTCAGAGCGCAATCTGATGTTGGCGCTTGACAGCCTGGAGACGCGCGACGCTGACGCGACCTTGATGCGTCGTATTGGCCTTGGTGCGCCATTCAGCGAAGCGGTATTGGGCGAAGTCAAACCTGCAGGCGCAGCTGCGCGGGCTGGGTTGCGCAGCGGTGACCGCGTCTTGTCGGTAGACGGTTTGACGATCGCCGACTCGGCCCGGTTGCGCGAGCTGATCCGGGCCAATGCCGCGAAAACGATGTCATGGAAAATTTCCAGATCCGGCCAGGTCTTGGAGCTTGCTGTCACGCCCGCCAGCACCAGCGAAGGCAGCGCCAAGGTCGGCCGGATCGAGGCTTTTGTGGGGCAACCCCCGAAGATGGTCAACGTGCAATACGGATTGATAGACGGTGCCGTGAAGGCCGTCACTCGCACGTGGGACATGTCGGCTCTGACGCTGTCGATGTTCGGCAAGATGTTGATCGGCGAAGCCTCGTTGAAGAACCTCAGCGGACCGTTGACGATTGCCGATTACGCAGGTCAATCGGCACGCTTGGGACTGGCCTATTACTTGGGGTTTTTGGCCATCGTCAGCGTGAGTCTGGGCGTGCTGAACCTGCTGCCTTTGCCGGTGCTCGACGGTGGACACCTGATGTATTATCTTTTTGAAGCTGCCACGGGGCACCCCGTTTCCGACGCGTGGATCGCGCGATTGCAGCGCGGTGGCGTGGCCATCATGCTCATGATGACTTCACTCGCGATTTACAACGATGTGGCCCGCCTCCTGGGCCTGCACTGAACTCACCGCA
This sequence comes from Burkholderiales bacterium, assembly GCA_038241115.1. Classification (GTDB taxonomy): domain Bacteria; phylum Pseudomonadota; class Gammaproteobacteria; order Burkholderiales; family Burkholderiaceae_C; genus JANYJJ01. The sequence continues at coordinate 41,373 of JBBRGA010000001.1, forward strand.
TGCGATCTCATCTACGGTTTGCCTCACGTTCTGCTTCCCATTGCGCCTCAGCTTTGTCCATAGCCATCGCGGCTGCGTTTCATAGTTCCGCGGCTCTGGCAGTTGAGCCGTTTAAGCTCAAAGATATCCGCGTCGAAGGCCTGCAGCGCACCGACGCAGGCACCGTCTTTGCCTCCCTGCCATTTCGCATTGGAGACACCTATAGCGACGAAAAGGGCTCGGCTGCCTTGCGCGCTTTGTTTGCGACAGGTTTATTCAAAGACGTTCGCATTGAGCTTGACGATGGGGTGGTTGTGATCATCGTCGAAGAACGTTCTGTCATTTCGAGCATTGACTTCGTCGGCTTGAAAGAATTTGACAAGGAAACACTGACCAAGTCGTTGAAGGACTTTGGAATTGGCGAGGGGCAGCCCTTTGACAAAGCCTTGGCCGACCGCGCCGAGCAAGAGCTCAAACGCCAGTACCTCACGCGCAGTTTGTACGGCGCCGAAGTCGTCACCACAGTCACGCCGCAAGAGCGCAACCGCGTAAACGTCACGTTCACCATCACTGAAGGTTCAATCGCACGCATCAGCGAAATACGAATTGTTGGCAACAGCGCGTTTTCAGAAAGCAGCCTGAAGAATTTGTTCGATTTGAACGACGGCGGCTGGTTGAATTTCTACACCAAGGCCGATCGTTATTCGCGCGCTAAATTGAACGCCGATTTGGAATCTCTACGGGCTTATTACCTGAATCGCGGTTATTTGGAATTCAACGTTGAGTCCACGCAAGTGGCAATTTCTGCCGACAAGCAAGACATCACTTTGACGATCAACGTCAAGGAAGGCCAAGTTTTCACAGTTACCGCCGTGAAGTTGGAAGGCGAATACTTGGGCAAGGAGGAAGACTTCAAAACCTTGGTGACTGTGAAGCCGGGTGAGCCTTACCGAGCCGAGGCAGTGGCCGACACCACCAAAGCGTTTGTTGAGCGCTTTGGCAGCTTCGGTTATGCGTTTGCTCGAATTGATCCCCGCACAGAGATCGACCGCGCAACCGGCCAGGTGGTGCTGACCTTGGCGGCCGATCCGGCGCGCCGGGTTTATGTGCGGCGAATCAACGTAGCGGGCAACAGCCGCAGCCGGGATGAAGTCGTGCGCCGCGAGTTCCGCCAATTTGAGTCGAGCTGGTACGACGGTCGAAAAATCAAGCTGTCGCGTGACCGCGTGGATCGACTGGGCTACTTCAGCGAAGTGGCGGTCGAAACAAACGAGGTTCCTGGGACGCCTGACCAAGTAGATTTGACGCTCACTATCAAAGAAAAACCCACCGGCAATTTGTTGCTTGGAGCGGGTTTTTCGAGCGCTGACAAGCTGTCGCTTACCGCGTCCATCAAGCAAGAAAACGTTTTCGGTTCGGGCAACTACTTGGGTTTGGAAATCAACACCAGCAAGTCGGCCCGCACTCTGGTTCTCAGCACGGTAGACCCTTACTTCACGATTGACGGCATTTCGCGGGCTTTCGATATCTATTACCGCACCACCAAGCCACTGAACAGCCAAGGCGAGGAATATCAACTCATCACGCCGGGCGCATCCGTGCGCTTCGGAGTTCCATTCAGTGAATTTGACACGGTGTTTTTTGGAGTGGGCTTTGAGCGCACCGAGATCCGTGGGACGACTGGCATCCCGCTGAACTACCGCCTTTTCCAAAATCAGTTTGGCTCCAAAAGCACGTCGGTTCCATTAACCATCGGTTGGACCCGTGACGGCCGTGACAGCGCATTGGTTCCGACAGAAGGCCGTTATCAGCGTTTGAATTTTGATTGGGGCCTGGCTGGTGATACGCGTTACTTGCGCGCCAATGCGCAGTACCAGCAGTTCTTTCCTATCGCTCGGCGCTTTACTTTGGCGGTGAACGCCGAAGTCGGCTGGGGCAAAGGTCTGGCGGGGCGGCCGTACCCGATTTTCAAGAATTTTTACGGTGGCGGTCTGGGCACTGTGCGTGCCTTTGACCAAGGCTCACTCGGGCCGGTGGACGTCGTGGGTTCCTACAACGGCGGCAATCGACGCGTCAACTTGCAAACCCAGTTTTACCTTCCTGTGCCTGGTACAGGCAATGACAAAACACTGCGCCTGTTCACTTACCTCGACGCGGGCAACGTGTGGGGTGAGTTTGAAAAAATGACAGCCAGCAGCATCCGCGCATCGGCCGGTTTGGGCATGACTTGGGTATCGCCTGTGGGCCCGCTTCAATTGAGCTACGGCACCCCTGTACGCAAGAAGCCAGAAGATAGAATTCAGCGACTGCAATTTCAGATCGGGACCGCGTTCTAATGAAATCACTTTTGAAGACAGTTGCTGTCTGCGCATCATTGAGCTTGGCAGCCCTGAGCGCACCCTTGCTGGCGCAGGCGCAAGAATTGAAAATTGGATACGTCAACAGCGACCGCGTGCTGCGCGATGCGCTGCCGGCCAAAGCGGCTCAAACCAAACTCGAGGCCGAATTCAGCAAGCGTGACAAAGACCTCAACGATCTGGCCTCGAAGCTCAAAACAGCCGCTGACAAACTAGAAAAAGACGCACCCACATTGGCGGAAACAGAGCGCAGCCGCCGTCAACGCGAACTGGTTGAACAAGACCGCGAGATTCAACGCAAACGTCGGGAATTCCAAGAAGATCTGAACCAGCGCAAGAACGAAGAACTTTCCGGCGTCGTTGAGCGAGCCAACAAGGTCATCAAACAAATTTTTGAAACTGAGAAGTACGATCTGATCTTGCAAGAGGCCGTGTTTGCTGGCCCCAAGGTCGACATCACCGAAAAGGTCATAAAGGCCTTGAACGCGCAAGGTGGCAAGTAAGGCCTCGCGCACATTTCGATTGGGTGACATAGCCGATCAAATTGGCGGAGAACTGATTGGCAACGCTGATCTGCTCATCACCCGAATCGGTCCGCTGGAAGGTGCCACGCCGTCCACAATTTCTTTTCTGGCACACCCGAAATACCAAGCGCAATTGGCGTTGAGCCAAGCTGCTTGCGTGATCGTCGGCCCGGCAATGCGCGATGCTGCATTGGTTCGCGGTTCGGCTCTCATTGCTGTTGATGCCTACCTGACGTTTGCTCGCTTGACTCAGTGGTGGGCAGCACAAACGCGTCCAGCCCCCGAGGTCGGTGTGCATCCAAGCGCGGTAATCGACGCGACGGCAATACTCGGTGCGCGCGTCTGCATCGGCCCGCTGGCAGTGATTGAAGCGGGCGCTGTGATCGAGGACGGCGCTGTCATCGGAGCACATTGTTTTATCGGCGCGCATGCGCTCGTCGGCTCAGCTTCGCGCTTCGCAGCGCGCGTTACGTTTGGGGCTGACTGCAGCATCGGCGAGCGCGGTATTGTGCACAGCGGGGTGGTGATCGGCGCCGACGGGTTTGGCTTTGCTCCGACCGAAGGACGCTGGGAAAAGATAGAGCAACTCGGTGCTGTGCGCATAGGCAACGACGTTGAGATCGGCGCCAACAGTTGCATTGATCGAGGCGCTTTGGACGACACCGTGATCGAGGACGGTGTCAAGCTCGACAACCTGGTCCAAATCGGCCACAACGTGCGCATCGGCGCACACAGCGCGCTCGCAGGCTGCGCTGGCGTGGCGGGCAGCGCAGTGATCGGTGCGCATTGCACGGTGGGCGGCGGCGCCATCGTTTTGGGTCATTTGACGCTGGCAGATCACGTCAACATTTCAGCCGCGTCGGTCGTCATGCGCTCTATCTTGAAGCCCGGAACCTACAGCGGCGTGTTCCCCATCGACGACAATTCCGCGTGGGAAAAAAACGCCGCCACATTGAGACAACTGCACAGTCTGCGGACGCGTTTGCAGGCCTTGGAGAAAACAAAAACATGATGATGGACATTCACCAAATTCTGCGCAAATTGCCGCATCGATACCCGTTTTTGCTGGTCGATCGGGTGCTGGAAGTTGAGAAGGGCAAGCGCATCGTCGCGCTCAAAAACGTCACCATCAACGAGCCATTTTTTGGTGGTCACTTTCCGCACCGGCCCGTCATGCCGGGTGTATTGATGTTGGAAGCTTTGGCCCAGGCTGCTGCGTTGCTGGCGTTTGAAACTTTGGGCACCACGCTGGATGACAACACCGTTTACTACTTTGTTGGCATTGATGGTGCGCGCTTCAAACGGCCTGTGGAACCGGGTGATCAACTCACCTTGGATGTCACGCTCGACCGAATGCGCTCAGGCATCTTCAAGTTCAAAGCGCGCGGTTTGGTGGGCGCAGACGTGGCCGTGGAAGCTGACTTGATGTGCACGATGCGCAACATCCAGTAAACGGAACAGCGTCATGGCAAACATTCACGCCAGTGCCATCATCGCGTCGGGCGCCGAGCTGGGCGAGACCGTCACGGTGGGGCCTTACAGCGTCATCGGTGCGAATGTGAAAGTGGGCGAGGGCACACACATCGGACCGCACTGCGTGATCGACGGCCACACCACCATCGGTCGCCACAACACAATTTTTCAGTTCTGCTCTCTGGGTGGCGTGCCGCAAGATAAAAAGTACGCCGGTGAACCCACCGAGCTGCACATCGGCAACGGCAACACCATCCGCGAGTTCTGTACTTTCAATTTGGGCACGGCCCAAGCCGGTGGAGTGACGCGCCTGGGCGATGAAAACTGGATGATGGCGTACACCCATTTGGCGCACGACTGCCAGGTGGGCAACAAGACCATCTTCGCCAATAACGCACAAATCGCGGGACACGTCGAAGTGGCTGATTGGGTGATCCTGGGCGCGTTCACCGCGGTGCATCAGTTCGTGAAAATTGGTGCGCACGCCATGACTGGCATGGGCACGATCTTGCTGCAAGACGCACCGCCGTTTTCGATGATCTCCGGCAACCCGGCGCAGGCACGAAGCTTCAATTTAGAAGGGTTGAAGCGGCGCGGTTTTTCGGGCGAACGTTTGGCGGCCGTCAAACAAATGCACCGTCTTCTGTACCGACAAGGTCACCCTATGGAAGAAGCGCGAGTGGCCATTCAGGCATTGGTGAGCACCATGCCGGAAGCCGCCGGTGACATTGCCATGATGGCGGCGTTTCTGGCACGCGCTGATCGCGGCATCGTTCGCTGAGTCGTCGATGAGCGTGGTTTCGAGCGCCTCGCCGCGCTTCGCGATGGTCGCGGGCGAAGCCTCCGGCGATTTGCTGGCCGGTTTGTTACTGGACGGAATGAAAGCGCGCTGGCCTGCGATGACGGCTGGCGGAATTGGAGGCCCGATGATGGCTGCTCGCGGCTTTGAAGCCTGGTGGCCGCACCACAAGCTTGCGGTGCGCGGGTATGTAGAAGTGCTCAAGCACTACCGCGAAATTGTCGGCATACGCCAGCAACTCGCCTTGCGTCTGCTGGCGTCCAAGCCTGATGCGTTCATTGGTGTGGATGCGCCTGATTTCAATCTTGACCTGGAAGCTCAACTCAAAGCCCACGGTGTCAAGGCGATTCACTTTGTCGGCCCCTCGATTTGGGCTTGGCGCGGCAAGCGCATCGAGCGAATTCGACATTCTGTAGACCATGTGCTGTGCCTGTTTCCTTTCGAGCCGGCACTTTATGAGGCGAACGGCGTGGCGGCTACTTTTGTGGGTCACCCGTTGGCGGATGCGATCCCGCTGGAGGTGCCGCGCGCGGCCAGCCGAGCCGCTTTGAATTTGTCTGCAGATGACGTGGTGGTGGCCTTGCTGCCGGGCAGCCGTCGCTCGGAAATTGCTTTTGTGGCACCCGTTCTGTTGGCGGCTGCCGCGGAGATGCATCGCCAACGTCCGGGCTTGAAATTCATCTTGCCCGTGGTGCCTGGCTTGCTCGAGTTGGTCGAGCCGCTGCGTCAACAGTTGGCCGCCGTGGTGCCTCTCAGCTTGCTCAACGGACAGTCGCACGAAGCGCTCGCCGCGTGCGATGTGACGCTAGTGGCAAGCGGCACCGCCACCTTGGAAGCTGCGTTGTTCAAGCGCCCCATGGTCATCACTTACAACATGCAGTGGCTGAGTTGGCAAATGATGAAGCGCATGAAGTACCAGCCGTGGGTGGGCTTGCCCAATATTTTGTTGAATGACTTTGCGGTTCCTGAACTGCTGCAAGACGCCGCCACGCCGCAAGCCTTGGCGAAGGCTGCCTTTACCTGGCTGGACAATCCAAGCGCGTGTGCGGCGCTGGCAACCCGCTTCGACGCACTTCACCGCACCCTTCAACAAAATACCGCTGTGGCCGCCACCCATGCCATTGAAAAGATTCTTGCCGCTTGAAAAACTCGGCCTGCTCTGGGACGGCGTCGGCTTGATGGCCGGTGTCGACGAAGCTGGGCGCGGGCCGCTGGCCGGGCCCGTGGTGGCGGCTGCGGTGATCCTCGACGAGCGGCAACCTATCAAAGGCCTGAACGACTCCAAGGCACTCACCGCCCGAGCGCGTGATCGCTTGTTCGATGAGATACGCGGCCGTGCGCTGTGCTGCAGCATCGGGCAGGCCAGCGTGGAGGAGATCGATGCGTTGAACATTTTGCAAGCCACCATGCTGGCCATGCGCCGCGCGGTGGAAGGGCTGCGCCTGAAGCCGCACATGGTGCTGGTGGACGGCAACCGCTTGCCCGGTTTGCAGGTGCCTGCGCAAGCCATCGTCAAAGGCGACAGCAAAGTCAAAGCCATCTCTGCCGCGTCTATCGTCGCCAAGGTTCACCGCGACCAGCTCTGTGATGCGCTGCACCAAGCCCATCCGCAATACGGGTTCGACGGCCACAAGGGCTACCCAACCGCGGCGCATTTGGCGGCTCTGCAAGCCCACGGCGCCTGTCCGCACCACCGACGCACTTTTGGCCCGGTTCGCAGGGTGCTCGAGCGGGTGGTTGCGTGAGCTTGGTCAAGCACATCAGCTCTCGCGACAACCCGCTGCTGCAGCGGCTTCGCAAGCTGGCGGCGGATCCCGCCGAGTACCGCAAGCAAGGTGAAATCTGGCTGGCGGGTGACCACTTGTGCAGCGCGTTCTCCAATCGCGGTGGCGTGGCCACACAAGCGCTCATTACCGAAGAAGCTTGGACGCAGCTTGCGTTGCGTACGCTGGCAGAAAAGGCTTTGGCCGTGACGATATTGCCCGCGGACCTGATGAAGTCGGGAGGCACGTTGGAGTCGCCGCCGCCCATGGGATTTTTGGTGCCGTGGAGGGCCAACGCGGCGCTGTTGCCAGCAGCAGCCAGCATCGTTCTTGACCGCTTGCAAGACGCTGGCAACGTGGGCGCAGTGCTGCGCAGCGCGGCCGCGTTTGGGTTCACCCAAGTCATTGCGCTCAAAGGGACGGCGGCCTTGTGGTCGCCCAAAGTGCTGCGCGCTGGCATGGGCGCGCACTTCGGTTTGCATTTGCTTGAGGGCGTTGACGAGGCCGTATTGGCAGCCCTTGAAGTGCCCATGCTGGCAACAAGTTCGCACGCTGAGTTGGCCATCCACACGACACACCTGCCGTGGCCCTGCGCTTGGGTTTTGGGCCAAGAAGGCCAAGGCATGTCGGCGACGTTGTTGTCACGCTGCCAACTCGCGCTGCGCATCCCGCAACCGGGCGGTGAAGAATCGCTCAACGTCGCTGCGGCAGCGGCGGTTTGCCTTTACGAATCGGCACGCCAGCGCAGCGCGCCGGGTGGTTTGACAGGCTAGTACATCAAACGATCCGGCCTCAAATCGCGCAGGATGGTGGTGGCAATCTCTTCGATGGATTTGTGGGTGGACGACAGCCAAGCAATGCCTTCGCGGCGCATCATGGCTTCGGCTTCCTTGACTTCAAAGCGGCAGTTTTCGATGGACGCGTACTTGCTGTTGGCCCGGCGTTCTTCGCGTATTTGGTGCAAACGCATGGGGTCGATGGTCAGCCCGAAACACTTGGTCTTGAACGGGGCCAATGAAGCCGGAATGGCACCCCGGTCGAAGTCTTCGGGAATGAGCGGGTAGTTGGCGGCCTTGATGCCGTGCTGCATGGCCAAGTAAATCGAAGTGGGCGTTTTTCCGCTTCGGCTCACGCCTACCAAAATCACGTCGGCTGCACTCAAATTTTTGGTCGACTGGCCGTCGTCGTGTGCCAGCGAAAAGTTGATGGCGTCTATGCGGTCCGCGTACTCCTGGCTTTTCGACACATCAGTGAAGCGGCCCACGCGGTGGTTGGAGGTGATGCCAAATTCGGCCTCCAGCGGCTCGATGAAAGTGTTGAACATGTCGAGCACCAAGCCCTTGCTCTGCTCCTTCACGATGGCGCGCACCGCCGGCTCGATCAGCGTGATGAAGACGATGGGCCGTCGGCCTTCCGCGTCAAGGGTGTGATTGATTTCACGCACCACTTGGTGGGCCTTGTCGGCGGTGTCGATGAAGGGCCGGCGAACGTGACGCGGCTTGGCAGCGAACTGCGACAGGATCGAGTTGCCAAATGTCTCGGCAGTAATGCCGGTGCCGTCAGATACAAAAAACACAGTGCGGTTTGGCATGAATGGATGCGGCTGAGCGCGGCGTTCGGGGTTCCATCATAGGCACTTGACCCGTAAACTCGATGCAACGCGCCACCTTTTTCGCCATGCCCATCCGCACACACCTCACAGCCCGCCTCGAGGGACGGCTGCGCCTGGCGCATGCGGTCATCGTGAACCAGCGGTCCTTGGAGCCAAGCTCGGACACCGCAGGTGTTGCCACAGTTTTTCAACCTCCCGGAGTTACACCATGTCCCACCCCAACTTGGCGACCGCCTTGGTCGTGCCGCTTGAACAATTGAGAATGACCGACGTCGAGTCGGTAGGCGGCAAGAACGCCTCCCTCGGCGAAATGATCAGCCAGTTGGCCAGTGCCGGTGTCCGGGTGCCAGGCGGTTTTGCCACCACGGCGCACGCCTTTCGGCAATTCTTGAATCACAACGGCTTGGCAGACCGCATCGGCCAGCGCCTGGTCTCGCTCAACACCGACGATGTTCGCGCGCTGACTGAAGCCGGGGCTCAAATTCGTCAGTGGATCGAAGCCACGCCTTTCCCGGCAGACCTGCAAGCCGCGATCACTGCGGAATTTGCGCGGCTCACTGCCGACAACCCTGGCGCGTCTTTTGCCGTCCGCTCCTCGGCGACTGCTGAAGACTTGCCCGATGCCAGCTTTGCCGGTCAGCAGGAAACCTTTCTCAATGTGGTGGGCATTGACGACGTGCTGCACAAAATGAAAGAGGTGTTTGCCAGCCTCTACAACGACCGCGCCATCAGCTACCGCGTTCACAAAGGCTTTGCGCACGCCGATGTGGCGCTGTCGGCGGGTGTGCAGCGCATGGTGCGCTCTGACCTTGGCGCCGCCGGTGTGATGTTCACCATCGACACCGAAAGCGGCTTCAAGGACGTGGTCTTCATCACTTCCAGCTACGGCCTGGGCGAGACGGTGGTGCAGGGCGCTGTGAACCCCGACGAGTTCTATGTGCACAAGCATGCGCTGCGCGCCAACAAACTCGCCATCATTCGGCGCAGCTTGGGCAGCAAGCTCATCAAGATGGAATTCGCCACACCCGAAGAAAAAGCGGCCAGTGGCAAGTTGGTGCGCGTGATCGACACTGCCACCGAGCAGCGCAATCGCTACTCGCTGAGCGACGCCGATGTCACCGAGTTGGCCAGGTACGCGTTGATCATCGAGGCCCACTACGGTCGCGCAATGGACATCGAGTGGGGCAAAGACGGCACTGACGGCAAGCTCTACATCTTGCAAGCGCGCCCTGAAACGGTGAAGAGCCAGCAAGAAGGCAAGGTCGAGCAGCGCTACAAGCTGAAAGGCACCGGTACCGTGCTGACCGAGGGCCGTGCGATTGGTCAAAAAATTGGCACTGGCCCGGTTCGCATCATTCACAACATCGCCGACATGGACCAAGTCCAGGCCGGCGATGTGCTGGTGACGGACATGACCGACCCCAATTGGGAGCCCGTGATGAAACGCGCTGCGGCCATCGTCACCAACCGAGGTGGACGCACCTGCCACGCGGCCATCATCGCGCGCGAGTTAGGCATACCGGCCGTGGTGGGCTGCGGCGACGCGACCGAAACCTTGAAAGAAGGCGCGCTGGTGACGGTTGCCTGCTCAGAGGGCGACACGGGCTACATCTACGACGGCTTGCTGGAAACCGAAATCACCGACGTGCAGCGTGGAGAACTGCCTTACTGCCCCATCAAAATCATGATGAACGTGGGCAACCCGCAACTGGCGTTTGACTTTGCGCAAATGCCCAACAGCGGCGTGGGCTTGGCGCGTCTGGAATTCATCATCAACAACAACATTGGTGTGCACCCCAAGGCGATCTTGGACTACCCCAACATTGATCTCGACTTGAAAAAAGCGGTGGAGTCGGTGGCCCGCGGGCATGCGTCACCGCGTGCGTTTTATGTGGACCGGTTGGCCGAGGGCGTGGCCACCATCGCGGCCGCGTTTTGGCCCAAGCCAGTGATCGTTCGGCTCAGCGACTTCAAGAGCAATGAATATCGCAAACTGATTGGTGGCTCACGCTATGAGCCTGAAGAAGAAAACCCGATGCTTGGTTTTCGCGGTGCCTCACGCTATGTGAGCGAGGCGTTTGGCGAAGCTTTTGCGATGGAGTGCGAAGCCCTGAAGCGCGTGCGCAACGACATGGGTTTGAACAACGTCGAAATCATGGTGCCTTTCGTTCGCACCTTGAGCCAAGCCAAACGCGTGACGGAAATGCTGGCCGAAAAGGGTTTAAAGCGATCATCAGTCGGCGGCAAAGACGGCCTGCGCATCATCATGATGTGTGAGGTGCCAAGCAACGCGGTGTTGGCCGAGCAGTTCCTGGAGTACTTCGACGGCATGTCGATAGGCTCCAACGACTTGACCCAACTCACATTGGGCTTGGACCGCGATTCTGGTTTGGAACTACTGGCCCGCGACTTCGACGAGCGCGATCCTGCGGTGAAAGCGCTGATCTCGCGCGCCATTACGGCTTGTCGCGCAGTTGGCAAGTACGTCGGCATTTGCGGCCAGGGCCCAAGCGACCACCCCGACTTCGCAGATTGGCTGGCCGATGAGGGCATCGTGTCGATATCGCTGAATCCGGACTCGGTGGTGGAGACTTGGAAGCGGCTGGCCACGCGGTGAGGGTTTGATCAGGGCGAAATCAGTGTTTCGCACCTCAAGCGCACACACCGCACACACCGCAAACACCGCAAGCACCAGACCCCTCAAACAATCTTCTCGCCCGGATTCGTGATCTTGCGCATGGGCTCGAACCGGGGGGCATTTACGCGCAGCGGATGCTCTGCTTCGCCGCCGTTCCACTGGGGATCGTCAATCGACTCAAACACCTGCCGCAGGCGTTGACCCCAGGTGTCGTGGATCATTTTGAAATAGGGGTTTTGCTCGTCGATGCACACGATGTGCTCGCTGGCCAGGGCGCCTTGTTCGTACACCAGCAAATCCAGCGGCAAACCGACCGACAAGTTCGATTTCAAGGTCGAGTCCATCGACACCAAAGCGCATTTGGCCGCTTCGTCCAGCTGCGTCGCCGGCGAAATCATGCGGTCTAAAACCGGCTTGCCGTATTTGCTTTCGCCGACTTGAAAGTAGCAAGTCTCGCGCGTGGCTTCGATGAAATTGCCGGCCGAATAAACCAAGAACAAGCGCATGGCCTCGCCTGCGATTTGCCCGCCGAAAATCATGGTGGCATTGAAGTCGATGCCTGCGGCGTGCAGCGACGGCCCGTCTTGTGCATGCACACGGCGCACGGCCGCGCCCAACACGCGCACGGCGTCGAACATGCTTTTGGCGTTCCAGATGGTGATGGGCTGTGCGGGATCGTTGGCGTTTTCAATTTTCTCGATCTGCAATATCTCGCGTACCGATTGGCTGATCGACAAATTGCCCGCCGACAACATCACCATGAAGCGGTCGCCAGGTTTTTCGTACACCATCATTTTCCGGTAGGTGCTGATCTGGTCCAACCCGGCGTTGGTGCGGGAGTCGGATAAGAAGACCAGTCCCGCATCGAGCTTGATGCCTACGCAATACGTCATGTGTTTTTCCCGTTGAAGAGACCGCTACGGGGTCGCTAGTTTTTTGAGTCGATAAAGCGCATCCAGCGCGTCTTTCGGGCTGAGCATATCGGGGTCTATTTTCGACAGCGCCATGTCAACGGCCGATGCCAGTGCCTCAGCAGCCATTGGCGGTGCAGCAAACAAATCGATCTGCGCGTCACCCGCTTTCTGTTGCTTCTCCAGCGCCTCCAAAGTCATGCGGGCCTGGCGCACCAGGCTGCTGGGCATTCCCGCCAATCGCGCCACTTGCACGCCGTAGCTGCGGCTGGCGGGGCCGGCCTCAATGGTGTGCAAAAACACAATGTCGTCGCCACTTTCTGCGGCCGACACGTGCGCGTTCAAGGCGCGGTCGTGCTTGACGGGGAAGGCCGTCAACTCAAAGTAATGCGTGGCAAACAGCGTGAAGGCACGGTTGCGGTCGTGCAAAAAACTGGCAATGGCACCGGCCAAAGCCAGGCCGTCAAAGGTGGAAGTGCCGCGACCAATCTCGTCCATCAACACCAACGACTGCTCAGAAGCGCTGTTCAAAATGGCCGCCGCTTCGGTCATCTCCACCATGAAGGTGGACTGCGCATTGGCCAAGTCATCGGCCGCACCGATGCGCGTGTGAATCGCGTCCATCGGCCCCAGTCGGCAGACCCGCGCGGGCACGAAAGAGCCCATCGCAGCCAGCAGCGCAATCAATGCCACCTGGCGCATGAAAGTGCTTTTGCCGCCCATGTTGGGGCCGGTGATGACCAGCATTTTTCGGCCTGCGTCGAGCAGGCAGTCGTTGGCCATGAAGTTGCCAGCGCCGGTTTCTTGCAAGCGCGCTTCGACCACCGGATGGCGACCCGCCTCAATCGCGATGCAAGGCTCTTTGACGAACTGCGGGCGGCACCAATTCAAAGTGTGGGCGCGCTGCGCCAGCGCACTCAATACGTCCAGGCTGGCCAGCGCGCGGGCCAGCTCGGCCAAGGCTTCGAGGTGGCTCTGCAGCCGATCCACCACTTGCTCGTACAAGAATTTTTCGCGCGCCAAAGAGCGGTCTTGCGCCGACAAAGCTTTGTCTTCAAACGCTTTCAACTCAGGCGTGATGAAGCGCTCGGCGTTTTTCAGGGTCTGGCGACGTTGATAGTCAGACGGCACTTTGCCGGCTTGGCCCTGCGTCACCTCGATGTAAAAACCGTGCACTTTGTTGAACTGCACCCGCAGGTTGGTGATGCCCGTGCGAGCGCGCTCGCGGCTTTCCAGGTCCAGCAAAAACGAGTCGCAGTTTTGGGTGATGCCGCGCAGCTCGTCGAGGTCGGTGTCGAAGCCCACCGCAATCACGCCGCCGTCGCGCAGCAGCACAGAAGGCTCGGCCGCAATGGCTGAGCTGAGCAGCGCTTCAATTTGCACATCGGGGCTCAGTGGTTCGCTCAGCATGTCAAGCAGCACGGCTTGATTCAGCGGAACCAAGGCGCGCAGCAGGGGCAGCGCACACAGCGTGGCGCGCAAACCGGTAAGTTCACGCGGGCGCACTTGTCGCAGTGCAATGCGCGCGGTAATGCGTTCGACGTCGCTGATGTTTTTGAACAAATCGCGCAGGCCGTTGGTGGGCTGATTCAACAGTGCCTCGATCGCGTCATGCCTTTGCGCGGCCACATGGCGCGCGCGCAGCGGATGCGTCATCCAGTGGCGCAGCGCGCGGCTGCCCATGCCCGTGCGGCAGGTGTCGAGCAGTGACAGCAAGGTGGGAGCGTCTTTGCCGCTCAGGGTTTGCGTCAACTCCAGATTGCGGTGCGTGGTGGGCGGCAGGTCGAGCAGGTCGGTGGCGCGTTGCACCTCGAGCGTGCGCACGTGCGTCAGTGCTTGGCCTTGCGTGTGTTCGGCGTAACTCAGCAGCGCCGCTGCGGCGGCATGGGCGGTGGGCAACTCTTGCGCGCTGAAGCCGGCCAGCGACGCGACGCGCAGTTGATCGCACAACTTGCGCAGGCCCAAGGCGGTGTCGAACTGCCATGCGGGGCGGTGGGTGATCGCGGTTTTGGTCGTCGTTGTTGCTTTGGTCAGCGACGATGGAATGAGTTCGCGGTCTACCAAAACTTCGGCAGCGTTCAAGCGCGCCAACCAACCTGCCAACTCAGGGTCGGTGCATTCGGTCAGGCCGATTTTTCCCTGCGTCAAACCCAACCATGCCAAGCCGTGAGTCACCACGCCGCGATGCGTTTTGCTGGCCACTGCCAACAGCAGCGCGTTGCTTTTGTCGTCCAACAATTCCGTGTCGGTCAGAGTGCCTGGCGTGACCACACGCACCACCTTGCGCTCGACCGGCCCCTTGGCCGTGGCCACATCGCCGATCTGTTCGCAGATGGCCACAGCTTCACCCAGCTTGATGAGTTTGGCCAGGTAGTTGTCCAGCGAATGCACCGGCACGCCCGCCATCGCGATTGGCTCACCGGCACTGTGGCCCCGACTCGTCAGCGTGATGTCCAGCAACCGATTCGCCTTGCGCGCATCGTCAAAAAACAGCTCGTAAAAATCGCCCATCCGATAGAAAACCAGCGTGTCCGGGAAGTCGGCCTTGATGCGCAGGTACTGCTGCATCATGGGCGTATGGGCGGCTGTGGCGGCGGGAAAACCGGCGGGCTGGAGCACAGATTGGGCAAGAGAGGCGGAAGGCTCGGCGGTCATGCTTGACGGATTGCGGTTGAAGTCAACGTCGCTGGATTGTCGCAAGCGTTGGCACCATCGCAACACTGCTATCTTTGCCGAATCGCGCCCGCGATGCCGCGCGTCGCACCTCCTTATTTTGTGACGCGTCGCACCCCTCATCTCATCAAAACAGCAGGAGATACACCATGGCAGAAGCATTCATCGTGGCCGCAGCGCGCACCGCAGGCGGAAAAAAAGGCGGCCGCTTGTCGGGCTGGCATCCGGTTGATCTGGCGGCGCAGGTTTTGAATGCGCTGGTGGAACGCGTGGGTGCTGGCATGGACCCCGCGCTGGTGGAAGACGTCATCATGGGCTGCGTCGACCAGGCGGGCGAGCAGGGTGTGAACGTGGCGCGCAATGCGGTGTTGGCGTCCAAGTTGCCTGAATCGGTGCCGGGCACGTCGATCGACCGGCAGTGCGGCTCGTCGCAGCAGGCGCTGCACTTCGCGGCGCAAGCGGTGATGTCGGGCAGCATGGACATCGTGATTGCGGCCGGTGTGGAAAGCATGACGCGCGTGCCCATCGGCATGCCAGCAACGCTGCCGCAAAAGCACGGTTTTGGGTTTTACATGAGCCCTGAGATCACAGCGCGCTACCCGAACGGTGCGTTCAGTCAGTTTGTGGGCGCCGAGATGATGGCCAAGAAATACGGCCTGAGCAAAGAGGCGCTTGACCTTTACGCCTTCAGCAGCCATCAGCGTGCCATGGCCGCCACATCGGCCGGTGCGTTCGCGGCCGAGATTGCTGCCATCGAGGCCATCTTGGCCGACGGCACCCGCACTGGCGAGCAGCACACCATCGACGAAGGCATACGCTTCAACGCCACCCTGGAAGGCATCAGTTCGGTGAAGCTGTTGCAAGAAGGAGGCTGCATCAGCGCGGCCAACGCCAGCCAAATTTGCGACGGCGCCAGTGGTGTGATGGTGGTGAACGAGCGCGGTTTGAAAACGCTGGGGGTGCAGCCCTTGGCGCGCATTCACCACATGTCGGTGCTCGGACACGACCCCGTCATCATGTTGGAAGCGCCGCTTCCGGCCACCGAACGCGCGCTGAAAAAAGCAGGCATGCGCATCAATGACATTGACCTGTTTGAAGTGAACGAAGCCTTTGCCTCTGTGCCCTTGGCTTGGTTGAAAGCCAGCGGTGCCGACCCGGCGCGCATGAACGTCAACGGTGGTGCGATTGCGCTGGGCCATCCCTTGGGCGCGTCGGGCACCAAGCTCATGACCACTTTGGTTTATGCGTTGAAGCAGCAGGGCAAACGCTACGGCCTGCAAACCATGTGCGAAGGCGGCGGCATGGCGAATGTGACCATCATTGAGCGGCTTTGAGCCGCGCGGGCTCCTTCGACAGTTCGACTCTGGGCGCAAACCCAGCCCTGTTCGCCCTGAGGTGGCTTCTCCGATCATCCTGAGGTGTCGAGGGAAGGCCTAGAACCGGTCTTTGACGCAATAGCTTCTGGCAATGACGGGTATGGCATCAATCAATCCTGTATATGCAGTGCCGCCACTAAAGTACGGCTTCTCAACATTTCTTCGTTAGTTTTAGTCAGTCCCGTTTCACCATCAACCAAGGAAATTCACCATGTCTATCATCAACACCGCCGTTCAGCCTTTCAAGGCCCAGGCCTTCCACAACGGCAAGTTCATTGAAGTCACCGAGCAAAGCATCAAAGGCAAATGGTCGGCCTTCATCTTCATGCCGGCTGCCTTCACTTTCAACTGCCCCACCGAAGTGGAAGACGCGGCTGAAAACTACGCCGAGTTCCAAAAGCTGGGCACCGAGGTCTACATCATCACCACCGACTCGCACTTTGCGCACAAGGTGTGGCACGAGACATCACCCGCTGTGGGCAAGGCCAAGTTTCCTTTGGTCGGCGACCCAACTCACGCACTGACCCGCGCGTTTGACGTGCACATCGAAGAAGACGGCATGGCGCTGCGTGGCACCTTCGTCATCAACCCAGACGGCGTCATCAAAACCGCTGAAGTGCATGACAACGCCATCGCCCGCGATGTGAAAGAAACCCTGCGCAAGCTGAAAGCGGCGCAGTACGTGGCCAAAAATCCCGGCCAGGTTTGCCCCGCCAAGTGGAACGAAGGTGCAGCCACCCTGACCCCGTCACTTGACTTGGTTGGCAAGATCTAAATCGTTTATCAGGCAGTTAATCAAAGGAATACCGTCATGTTGGACAGCAATCTCAAAAACCAGCTCAGGGCTTATCTGGAGCGCGTGACTCAGCCGATTGAGCTGGTGGCGTCGCTCGACGATCGGCCTGCATCGGCTGAAATGAAAGCTCTGCTCGAAGACGTGGCGTCCCTTTGCGACAAGATCACTTTGCGACTCGACGGCAGCGATGCGCGCCGTCCGTCGTTCAATATTTCCAGAGTGGGTCAAGGCGTGGAAAACGAGATGGGAGTGCGCTTTGCCGCTATTCCCATGGGCCATGAATTCACTTCTCTGGTGCTGGCGCTGCTGCAAGCCGGTGGTCATCCGCCCAAGGTGGAAGCCGATGTGGTGGAGCAAATCAAAAGCCTTCGCAGTGAAGACGGCAGCGATATGGTGTTTGAGACCTACATGTCGCTGACTTGCCACAACTGCCCCGACGTGGTTCAGGCTTTCAACCTGATGGCCGTGCTGAATCCGCGCATCAAGGCCGTGGCCATCGACGGCGGTTTGTTTGAAGCCGAAGTGGCCGAGCGCGACATCATGGGCGTGCCCAGCGTTTACCTGAACGGCAAATTCTTCGGTTCCGGCCGCATGGAGCTGAGCGAAATTTTGGCCAAGCTCGACACCGGCACCAGCGTTCGGGAGGCCGCCAAGTTGGGCACCAAAGAGCCCTTCGATGTGCTCATCATCGGCGGTGGCCCCGCAGGTGCTGCAGCTGCCATTTATGCGGCCCGCAAAGGCATACGCACCGGCGTGGTGGCCGAGCGTTTTGGCGGTCAAACGCTTGACACCTTGGGCATCGAAAACTTCATCTCCGTCATGGAAACCGAAGGGCCTAAATTTGCGTCGGCCTTGGAAGCGCACGTGCGCGCCTACGACGTGGACATCATGAACGGCCAGCGCGTGGCGTCGCTGCAAGGCGAAGATCATCCAGGTGGCATGGCCACTATCACCTTGGCCAACGGCGCAGTGCTGAAAAGCCGCAGCGTGATTTTGGCCACCGGCGCGCGCTGGAAAAACGTCAACGTGCCCGGCGAAGCCGAGTACCGCACCAAGGGCGTGGCCTACTGCCCGCACTGTGACGGCCCACTGTTCAAAGGCAAAAAAGTAGCCGTGATTGGCGGCGGCAATTCAGGCGTCGAGGCGGCCATCGATTTGGCCGGCGTGGTCGGCCACGTCACCCTTATCGAATATGCCGATGCGTTGAAGGCCGACGCCGTGCTGGTGAACAAACTCAAGAGCCTGGCCAACGTGACCATCCACACCAGTGCGCAGACGCTGGAGATCACCGGCGATGGTCAACGTGTGAACGGCTTGCGTTTCAAAGACCGCACCGACGCCAGCGAGCATGCGGTGGACTTGGCCGGCGTGTTTGTGCAAATCGGCTTGGTGCCGAACACCGAATTTTTGAAAGGCACGTTGGAGTTGTCGAAATACGGCGAGATCATCATCGACGCCAAATGCGCCACCAGCCTGCCCGGCGTTTATGCGGCAGGTGATGTGACCACCGTGCCGTTCAAGCAAATCATCATCGCCACCGGCGAAGGATCAAAAGCTGCGCTGTCGGCGTTTGATCACTTGATCCGCGCGCCGCTGGCGGTGGCTGCCACCAACGCTGTTGTGGCTGCGGAACCTGCGTTGGCTTGAGTCCAACGTTCGTTTGACGGCGTACACAACCCCCCCCGTTCGGGCTGAGGTATCGAAGTCCCATGTTGAACTTCCACCGTTCGCCCTGAGGTATCGAAGGGTTCGTGCGGCGGGGCGCATTCCTAGAAACTAGGAGCGTGGGCGCCAGAAGGAGCGGCGGCTGCAAGGAGGCCGCAGCGGTCCATTTTTGGCTACGCCGCTCTTCGAGAACACCGGCTTTTTGTCCCATAGCTACGGCTATGGGCCTGCAAACCCCGCAAAAACTGTCCTTGCTGGGGCCACCTTTCGCTTCGCCGCCTTCTGCCGCCCACGCTCCTAGGCCACCTTTTCACCCAGGGCAGCGCGCACAGCATGCTCAAGGTGCTCCAGCCCGAAGGTGGTGTCCACCAGTTTGTTGTTCAAGAAAAAGCTGGGTGATGAACGCAGCCCCAGGTGCTCGCCGCAGCGGCGGTGCTCCTGTACGCGCTGCAGGTAAATGCGGTCGGCCATGTCGGCGTTGAAGCGCCGCATGTCCAGGCCGATGGCTTGGGCGTATTGAGCCAGCGCAGCCGGTTTCAGGTGGTTGGGGTGGCTGAACAGTTGGTGGTGCATGGGCCAGAACTTGCCCTGCGCGGCAGCGGCTTCTGCGGCTTCTGCGGCCAGCTCGGCGTGCGGGTGAACCTCGACCAGCGGGAAGTGCCGAAACACAAATTGCATGCGGTCGCCGAAGGTTTCGATCAGGTGTTGGGTCGCCAACTCGGCCTCGCCGCAGGCGGTGCTCTCGTAATCACCGTACTCCAGCAGCACCAGGCGCGCCTGCGCTGAGCCGGTGCTGTGATCGGCCGCTGAAAGCCCACCGGTCGCGTTGGGTTGACGAGGTGCTTGTTCCATTTGGATCTCCTAGGGGTGGCGGGTGGTTTTTAGTAGCGCGCGCGGCCTCAGATCACGTGGCCAGATCACATGGCCAGATCACGTGAGTCAGCAGTCAGCGCATGGGTTTGTTTTTACCCAAAGGGCTGCTGCCCTGTCTGTGCTCCAGCGCACAGACGCGCCACTGCATGCCAGCGCATCGTATGAAACGCATCGGTGCAACCGAGGGAAACAAAAATGCAACTGGGAATGATGGGCTTGGGGCGCATGGGCGGCAGCATGGTGGGCCGTCTGCTGCGGGCGGAGCATGAATGCGTGGTGTTCGATGCGCGAGCTGTCGCCGTGCAAACACTGGTGAGAACCGGTGCCGTGGGTGCCGCCTCAATCAAGCAGTTCGTGGCGTTGTTGAGCAAGCCGCGCACCATTTGGCTGATGCTGCCTGCGGGTGCCGTGGACGCTGCGTTGGATGAATTGCTGCCCTGCCTCGAAGCGGGCGATGTGCTGGTGGACGGTGGCAATTCGCACTACCGGGACGATATTCGCCGCGGCAAACAGTTGCTGGCGCACGGCATTCATTACCTGGACGTGGGAACCAGCGGCGGCGTGGCCGGATTGGAGCGCGGCTACTGCTTGATGATTGGCGGGGAAGCGGCGGTGGTGCAGCGGCTGCAGCCGATTTTTATGGCTTTGGCACCCGGCATCGCGGCAGCGCCGCGCACGTCTGGCCGCCCAGCAAATTCGGGCACCGCAGAGCACGGTTTTTTGCACTGCGGCCCGTTTGGCGCCGGGCACTTCGTGAAGATGATTCACAACGGCATCGAGTACGGCGTGATGGCCGCTTACGCCGAAGGATTGAACATTCTGCGCAACGCGAATGCGGGACAAGCGCTCACTGCTTCGCCCACCCTGCACGACGCCGAAACCACGCCGCTGCGCGAGCCCGAGTTGTACCGCTTCGACATGAATTTGCCCGACATCACCGAGCTGTGGCGGCGTGGGAGTGTGATTGGTTCCTGGTTGCTGGACCTCACGGCCGAGGCGCTGCAAAAAGACAAAGATTTGGCGTCGTACGGCGGTCGGGTGTCGGACTCGGGCGAGGGCCGCTGGACGCTGCAAGCCGCCATCGACGAAGGCGTGCCGGTGCCGGTGCTGAGCGCCGCGGTGTTCGAGCGTTTTTCGTCACGCGGCAACGCAGACTTCGCCAACCAGGTGCTGTCGGCCATGCGGCATGAGTTTGGCGGCCATGTAGAAAAGCCGCAGGCATGACGTCCGCCTCGTCAATCGATGTGGGCGGTGCCGCTTTGCCTCTCACCGGCAGCGTTCATGCGCTGGCGGGTCATCCCGCTCCTGCGTCTGTGTTGATCGATGTGGACAAGCTGCTGTGGGCCTATCGCAAGCTCATTCCCGACCCCGGCGTGGCAGCGCAGCGCGTGGCCTTTGGCACGTCGGGCCATCGCGGCAGCGCCTTGGACGCGGCTTTCAACGAGCAGCATGTGCTGGCGATCACGCAGGCCATTTGCAACCACCGCAAGGCCAGCGACATCACCGGGCCGATGTTTGTGGGGGTGGACACCCATGCGCTGTCGGCCCCGGCCTGCGCCACCGCGCTGGAAGTGTTGGCCGCCAACGGCGTGGAGGTGATGCTGGCGCTGAACGACGAGTACACGCCGACGCCTGCGGTGTCGCACGCGATCTTGCAGTTCAACCGCACCAGAAACTTCAACCCCGACCGCAACCTCGGCCACACCAGCAACCGCAACACCAACAATTTCAATGGCCTGGCCGATGGCATCGTCATCACCCCGTCGCACAACCCGCCACGCGACGGCGGCTTCAAGTACAACCCGACCCACGGTGGGCCAGCCGGGCAGGCGGTGACGAATTGGATTGAAGCCGCTGCCAACCGGTTGTTGGAAGCGCGCCTTGACGGTGTTCAGCGCATGCCCTACGCGCAGGCACTTGCAGCCGCCACCACACACCGGCACGACTTTCTGGCGGCGTATGTGGCGGACCTGGGCAACGTGATCGACATGGAGGTGATTCGCGTCGCGAAATTGCGCATGGGTGTCGACCCGATGGGCGGCGCGGGTGTGCATTACTGGGCTGCCATTGCCGAGCGCTACGGCCTGGATCTGAGCGTCATCAATCGGGAGGTCGATCCGACCTTCGCTTTCATGCCGCTCGATTGGGACGGCAAGATTCGCATGGACCCGTCGTCTGCTTACGCGATGAAAAATCTGCTGGCCGTCCAAGACCGGTTCGACATCGCGTTCGCCTGCGACACCGACCACGACCGCCACGGCATCGTCACACCCACCGCGGGCTTGATGGCCGCTGACCACTACCTGGCGGTGTGCATTGGCTACTTGTTCCAACACCGCCCCGACTGGCCCGTGTCGGCGGCGGTGGGCAAAACCGTGGTGAGCAGCCGCCTGATCGACAAGCTGTGCGCGCGCCTGGGCCGGGCCTGCGTGGAGACGCCGGTGGGTTTCAAGTGGTTTTCTGCCGGCCTGCAAAGTGCTGCGTTGGGCTTTGCCGGCGAAGAAAGCGCAGGCGCCAGCCTCTTGCGCCGTGACGGCACGGTGTGGACCACCGACAAAGACGGCATTGCGCTGGCGCTGCTTGCCGCCGAGATCACCGCGCGCACCGGCCGCGACCCGGGCCAGCGTTATGCCGAGTTGGCGGCTGAGTTTGGCAACCCGGTGGCACGCCGCGTCGAAGCGCCCGCCAGTGCGCAGCAAAAAAAGCAACTGGCGGCCCTGACAGCACAGCAAATCACGCAAACCACGTTGGCGGGCGAACGTGTCGAAAGCGTGCTCAGCCATGCGCTGGGCAACGGCGAAGCCATCGGCGGCATCAAGCTCAACACCGCCAGCGGCTGGTTCGCGGCACGGCCGTCCGGCACCGAAGACATCTACAAGATTTATGCCGAAAGTTTTCAAGGCGCAGACCACCTGCGGCGCCTGTTGGAAGAGGCGCAAGCCGTGGTGGACATGGCGATTTCGTCGTCAGCCGCCGCCTGAAATCGACCCCGACGCTGCTGCAACTCCCTTCGAGTTGTCACCCAATCCCTCAGCCACTCCATCAATCCAAAAATCTGTAAAGGCCCCGATGCCGAACACCCTGTCTGCCGACGCGCTGCAAAATATGCACGCCTACTGGCGCGCCGCCAACTACTTGTCTGTGGGGCAGATCTACTTGCAGGACAACACGCTGCTCGAGCGCCCGCTCACGCTGGCCGACATCAAGCCGCGCCTGCTGGGCCATTGGGGCACCACGCCGGGTTTGAATTTGCTCTACGTTCACTTGAACCGGCTGATCAGAGAACACGACCTGAACATGATTTATGTGATGGGTCCGGGCCACGGCGGGCCGGGCATCGTCGCGAACAGTTATCTGGAAGGTTCGTACACCGAGCACTACCCGGCCATTGAACACAACCGCAACGGCCTGGAGCGCTTGTTTCGTCAGTTCTCATGGCCGCACGGCGTGCCCAGCCATGTGTCGCCCGAAGTGCCTGGGTCTATTCACGAGGGCGGCGAATTGGGCTACTCGCTTCTCCATGCTTACGGTGCGGCTTTTGACAACCCCGACCTGATCGTGGCCTGCGTGGTGGGTGATGGCGAGGCCGAAACCGGCGCGCTGGCCGCCAGCTGGCACTCGAATAAGTTTTTGAATCCGGCGCGCGATGGTGCGGTGCTGCCCATCTTGCATCTCAACGGCTACAAGATTGCCAACCCCACGCTGCTGGCGCGCATCAGCCATGAAGAGTTGACGCACCTCATGCGTGGCTATGGGCACGAACCTCATTTTGTCGAGGGTGACGACCCGGCGCTGGTGCACCAAGCTCTGGCCGCCACGCTGGACACCGTGCTGGCGCAGATTCAACAAATGCAACGCGAGGCCAGGTCGCTGCCCGCAGGCGTGTCACCGAAGCGTCCGCGCTGGCCGATGATCGTGCTGCGCACACCCAAAGGCTGGACCGGGCCGAAGTGGGTCGACGGCAAGGCGGTGGAAGGCACGTGGCGTTCGCACCAAGTGCCGATTGCCGAATTCAAAACCCCTGGCCACCTGCTGCAGCTTGAGGCCTGGCTCAAGAGCTACCACCCCGAAGAACTGTTTGACGAACAGGGCCGCTTTCTGGATGAGCTTGCCGCGCTGGCCCCCACCGGCCAGCGCCGCATGGGCTGCAACCCGCATGCCAATGGCGGCGTGCTGTTGCAGCCGCTGGCCATGCCCGCGTTCCGCGATTACGCCGTGGCGGTGCCGCAACCTGGTGCGGTCGACGCGGAAGCCACGCGCGAGCTGGGCCACTTTCTGCGCGCTGTGATGAAACTCAACTTGAGCGCAGCCAACTTCCGGATCTTCGGGCCTGACGAGACCGCATCGAACCGCCTTGACGCGGTGTTCGATGTGAGCGGCAAGGTGTGGCTGGACGACATTCAAGAGGGCGACAACCACCTCAGCGCCGACGGCCGTGTCATGGAAGTGCTGAGCGAGCATCTGTGCGAAGGCTGGCTCGAGGGCTATTTGCTCACCGGACGACACGGCCTGTTTTCTTGCTACGAGGCCTTCATCCACATCATCGATTCGATGTTCAACCAGCACGCGAAGTGGTTGAAGGTGTGCAACGGCATTCCGTGGCGCAAGCCCATCGCGTCACTGAACTACTTGCTCACCTCGCATGTCTGGCGGCAAGACCACAACGGCTTCTCGCACCAGGACCCGGGCTTTATTGACCACGTGGCCAGCAAGAAGGCCGACGTGGTGCGCATCTACCTGCCGCCTGACGCCAACACTTTGCTGTCGGTGGCCGACCACTGCCTGCGAAGCCGCAACTACGTCAACCTCATCATCGCGGGCAAGCAGCCTGCGCCGCAGTGGCTGGACATGGACGCCGCAGTGCGCCACTGCGCAGCGGGCGCGGGTGTTTGGGAATGGGCCTGTACTTCCCCCAGAGAAGTTTCGCGCGCTGACTCAAAAGCGGACGCAAAAGCTGACGCAAAAATCGCATCAGAAAGCAGCGATCCCGATGTGGTGATGGCATGCGCCGGTGATGTGCCCACGCTGGAGGCGCTGGCTGCGGTGACCTTGCTGCGCGCTTATGTGCCCGACATCCGAATCCGCTTCGTCAACGTGGTCGATCTGATGGTGTTGCAGCCGCCGTCTGAACATCCGCACGGCTTGGCCGACCATGAGTTCGATGCGCTTTTCACCACCGACAAGCCGGTGATATTTGCCTTTCACGGCTACCCCGCCATCATTCACAAACTGACCTACCGGCGGCACAACCACGCCAACATTCACGTGCGCGGCTATAAAGAAGAGGGCACCACCACCACGCCGTTCGACATGGTGGTGCTGAACAACCTGGACCGCTTTCAACTCGCGCTGGATGCCATTCGGCGCATCCCAAGACTGGCGAGCCGGGTGGCCGCAGAAACCACCAGGTTCGAGGCCACCATGCAGCGCCACAGGCTGTACATCGGCGAGCACGGCGACGACCTGCCCGAGGTGTTGAACTGGCGCTGGACGCGAAGCGACTGAGGGTGATGACTGAGGGCGATGACTGATGGTGAAGACTGACGCCGAGGCTGCGATGTTGATGAATCCAAGCCGATCTGCACGCCACATCCTGTCGCTGAACAGCGGCTCGTCGTCGCTGAAGTTCGGCCTGTACCGGGTAGACGCTGAAGGGGCGTGCGAGTTGCTGGCCAGCAGTCTGGATCACCTCGGCAAAGAGGCGCATCACACCGACCCCGTCGCACGTGTCGCCAGCAAGCTGGCAGCGAACGGCATGCCGCCGCCCGATGTCATCGGGCACCGCATCGTTCACGGCGGGCCGTTGCTGCGTCAGCATTGCCGCATTGACGACAGGGTGCTGAAGCAGTTGCAGGCGGCAGCCGCTTTCGCGCCGGTGCATGCGCCCGCCGCGCTGGCGTTGATCCGCAGCGCGCAAATGCACTTTGCGGGCGTGCCACAAGTGGCCTGTTTCGACACCCAGTTTCATGCCGACTTGCCCGATGTGGCGCGCGTGCTGCCGATTGCGCGGGAGCTGCAATCGCAGGGCGTGCAGCGCTACGGTTTTCACGGCCTGTCGGTCGAGTCCATCGTGCGCCAACTCGGCGCGGGTGTGCCGCGCAAACTCGTGGTGGCGCACCTCGGCCACGGTGCCAGCGTCACGGCGGTCAAGGCGGGCCAATCGGTCGACACCAGCATGGGCCTGACCCCCAGCGGCGGCATCGTCATGGGCACGCGCAGCGGCGACATCGACCCCGGCGTGCTGATTTATCTGATGCGTGAAAAGCAGTTCGACGCCGTCCAGTTAGAGGCGCTGATCGATCACCGCTCGGGCTTGCTGGGCATCTCCGGCATCAGCGGCGACATGCGGCAACTGCACCAGGCTTCTGCGGCAAACGAAGACGCGCGTTTGGCCATCGCCATGTTTTGCTACTCGGTGCGCAAACAGATCGCCGCCATGGCGTCCGTGCTTGGCGGCCTGGACGCCCTGGTGTTCACCGGCGGCATTGGTGAAAACGACGCGCAGGTGCGCAGCGCAATTTGCGAAGGCATGTCGTGGATGGGTGTGAGCCTGGACGAGGCGCGCAACACCGCTGACAAGCGCTTGCCGAGCAACGACAAAAGACAGATCAACAAAGAAGCATCGCCCTGCAAAGTGCACGTGCTGCCGTCGCAAGAAGACGAGCAGATCGCCCGCCACGCCTGGGCGCTGCTGGCGTGAAGTGCTGGCCATGCCGCAGCCCGCACAGTGGTGTGAGTGAGCTTATGCGTTCGGCAGCGTACAGACCACGCCCAAAAAATCTGTGACCGTGAGGCATCGGCGATTGTTGAAGCGCTCAGGAGATTTGCATGGACTCAACCACCGCCGTCACTTCAAAGATCGAACCGGTCGATGCAGACCTTGCCGAACAGGCCCATCCCGGCCAAGGCATTGCCTCGCAAGACCCAGAGCCTGCGGCGCAGTTCGCGCTGAAACCGGAAGAGGCCGAGCGTGAAGCCAAGTCGGTATTGGTAGGCGGCGGCATGGTGGCAGGTGCCGCCACGGGTGCCACTCTGGGCGTAGCGATGGCCGGCCCGGTGGGCGTGGTCGTGGGCGGCGCGCTGGGTGCGGTGGTGGGGGCGTTAGGGGCGTCAGGGGCGTTGGGCGCAAGCGCGGCGGCTGCGCCAGAACCATCCAGCAGCACACACACCGCGAGTGCGCCGCCAGCGCATCCGCTCGCCGAGGGCCACGCTGGCGGCATCGATGAACGCGAAGCCACCGCACAGGTTCAAAAAGTGATTGCGGCGTCTGCCCCTCAGATCTGGACCGCCCTGACCACACCGGCAGCGTTGAAGCAATTTTTCTTTGATGCCGATGTGGTGACCGACTGGAAGGTAGGCAGCCCACTGCGCATGAAAGGCAAATTCAACGGCAAGCCTTACGAAGACAAGGGCGAAATCGTGAGGTTCGACCCACCTCGGCAATTGAGCTTTTCTCACTGGTCCGCCGTGGCGGGTCAGGCCGACACGCCTGCCAATTACCACTTCGTCACTTTCGATCTGGCGCCAGAAGGTCAGGCCACCAGAGTCACCTTGACTCAGGCTAACTTGTTGGGTGGCGTGTCGGCTGCTGACATTGAGCTGCGCGCTGAACACGAAAAGAACTGGACCTTGGTGCTCGAAGGGCTCGCCGCAGTGGCCATGCAGGGATCGCCATCGCTGCGTACCGATCAACTGAGGAGTCAGCTGTGAGCGCGCAAACGCTCAAGCCCGCCGACAAACTTGCCGAGCTGGCTTCCAATGCCTTGTCCGGCGAAAGCGATGCGTATCGCGTGGCTCGGCGCGCGTTGCTTGCCGAGGAAATCGAATTTCGCCGTCACATGACCCGCGTTGCCGAGCAGCGCCGCGCGCGGCAACTCGCATTTGCTCAAGAACGCGGATGGCACCACCTCGACTTTGTGCAAACTGCAGGCGACGATTACGCCAACGATCTGGGGCTGCTGAACCCAGACGGCACAGAAAACCCCGCGCTGGTGGTTTATCGCCGCGAGGGCGACACCGTACGTCTGTTCTGGTCAAGCGCAGTGAAGCAGGCCATGGCCGATCCGGGACAAGACCCGCGCGACGCGCCCGACATCGCTTCACTGTGGTCCATCCTCGACTTGACGCCCGAGGGTCGCGGGACCGATTGGTATCTGAAGCTGGCGTACTCGCAGTGACTGCCC
>JBBRGA010000002.1:0-59176 GCA_038241115.1 Burkholderiales bacterium
GTCGGCAGACCGCAAGAAGAAGCTGTCAGTCGAAGGGCATACCGACGAGCGCGGCGGCCGCGAGTACAACTTGGCGCTTGGCCAAAAGCGCGCCGAGTCGGTCGCGAAAGCGCTGACCTTGTTGGGCGTGACAGACGCGCAAGTCGAAGCCGTGAGCTTTGGCAAAGAGCGTCCCGCCGTCAGTGGCTCCGATGAAGTTGCTTTCGCCAAGAACCGCCGTGTTGAATTGAACAACCGTTGATGGTCGGCAGCACGATCACCATGATTCGGTTTATTGCACGCCGCTTGCCCGTTGCGGCGATTACCGCAGCGCTGGGGTTTTGCTTGCTGGCAAACCCTGCGCGGGCCGGATTGTTCGACGATGACGAGGCGCGCAAAGCCATTTTGGATTTGCGCCAAAAACTCGAGCAAAGCAACGAGGCGCAGCGCGCGCGCCAGGCCGAGTTGAACGCGCAATTGCTCGAGCAGATTGCGCAGGTCAAACGCAGCTTGCTCGACCTCAATAGCCAGCTCGAGGCGCTGCGGTCTGACAACGCCAAACTGCGCGGTCAAAACGAAACACTGGGCCGCGACGTGGCCGAACTGCAGCGCAAACAAAAGGACGTGCTGCAAGGCGTGGACGAACGCGTGCGCAAATTAGAGCCACAAAAAGTGAGTGTTGACGGCAAAGAATTTTTGGCCGACGCCGAGGAAAAACGCCTCTACGAAGAAGCCATGGGCCCGATGCGCAAAGGCGAATTCAGCGCTGCGGCAAGCGCTTTGGCCGCTTTTCAAAGGCGCTACCCTGGCAGCGGCTACATCGACTCTGTGCTGTTTTGGTTGGGCAATGCGCAATACGGCAAGCGCGAATTCAAAGAAGCGATCACGTCATTCCGCACCATGGTGAGCAACGCGCCGGAGCATCCACGAGCGGCCGAGGCGCTGCTGTCGGTGGTGAATTGTCAGATTGAGTTGAAAGACAACAAGGCTGCCAAGCGCACGGTGGACGAACTGGTCAAGGCTTACCCAGCTTCGGAGGCAGCGCAGGCTGGCAAAGAGCGGGCGGTGGGTTTGAAGTGACCCGTTGATCCGACCCATTGATCCGAGCCGTTAATGCAATATTGAAGAGAATTCGTGGGTATGACTGACGTCGATTTAGAGCGCCGGTTTGGCGGCTTGCGCAGGCTTTATGGCGACGCGGGCTATGCCCGAATCCGCGCGGCGCATGTGGCGGTGATCGGTTTGGGCGGCGTGGGTTCCTGGGCGGTCGAGGCGCTTGCGCGCAGCGGTGTTGCCGAACTCAGCCTGATCGATCTGGACCATGTCTCAGAGTCCAACATCAACCGCCAAGTGCAGGCCTTGGGCGCAACCGTGGGGCAGTCGAAGGCGCAGGCGCTGAGCGAACGGATCGCCGACATTCACCCAGGCTGTGCGGTGAATGTGGTGGAAGAGTTTGCAGACGCCAGCAACTGGCCGGCGCTATTGAGGTTGCCCGTTTCAGTGGTCATTGATGCCTGCGATCAAGTGCGAGCCAAGGCGGTGCTGGCTGCGTGGGCAGTTGCCAACAACACGCCTTTGGTGAGCGTGGGCGCAGCAGGGGGAAAACAGCGTGCGCAGGCAGTTGAGGTCGCCGACTTGGCCGATGTGACCCACGACCCCTTGCTCGCGTCGCTGCGTCAGCGCTTGCGACAGCACCACGACGCACCGCGAAAAGGGCCTATGGGTGTGCGCTGTGTCTTTTCGCGAGAGCCGGTCGCAGCGCCTATTCCACAGGACGAGCAGCTTGAACTCGGTGCGGCGACAGCTGCAACTGGACCTGCTATGGCAACAGCAACAGCAACAGCAACAGCGACGGCGACTGCTGCTGTGACAGCTGCGCCGGCGGACGGTACGTTGAATTGCCATGGCTACGGCTCGACGGTCAGCGTCACGGCCACTTTTGGCATGGTGGCTGCCGGCGAGGTGTTGTCTTTCTTGGCGCACGGCGCCAAAGAACACGCGTTGCAGCGGCACGCGGTCTTCTCAAAAACGCAGATATAATCATGGGCTTGGCAAGGGTTGTTAGCTCAGTTGGTAGAGCAGCGGACTTTTAATCCGTAGGTCGTGGGTTCGAGCCCCGCACAACCCACCAAATATTTGGTTCTGAGAGTCACTGGGGCTTAGCGAGAATTCGTTAAGCCCTTTTTGTTTTTTGGCTTGCGCCCGCACTCAAACCCCTCGCCACGTCTATGAATCCAGCTCCAGACTTCACAGGTGCGCATGCGGTTTTGCAATCTGCGGTCGACGCGCAGTTGCTGCCCGGTGTCTGTGCCACCGTGTGGCGCGAAGGTGCCGTCGTTGCTGATTTCTGTACTGGCTACGCTGACATCGAGCGCGGCGAGTTGCTGCGCCGTGATCACATCCACCGCGCTTTTTCCAATACCAAGTTGCTGACGTCGGTGTTGGTGCTGCAACTGGTGGATCAAGGTCGCTTCGGTTTGGACGACGCCATAAAAACCTGGCTCCCGGCCATGGGCCAGCTGCGTGTGCTTCGCAGCGGTGCCACGCATCTCATTGACACAGAGCCATTGCAAAGCGACATCACGATTCGACAGTTGCTCAGCCACCAAGCCGGTTTCAGCCACGGCGTGTTCGATCCGGGCACAGTCATCTTCAATGGCTACCACGCGGCCGGCGTTCGGCACTCTGACGCAAAGTTGGACGATTTGATTGGGCGCTTGGCAACCTTGCCCTTGATGCATCAGCCTGGCCGTGCGTGGGAGTACTCCATGGCGCCTGATGTGCTGGCTCGCTTGATAGAAATCGTCACCGGATTGACGTTTGCCGATGCGCTGCAAACCTGCTTGCTTACCCCCTTGGGAATGGTAGACACCGCGTTCGTGCTTCGCGCCGATCAGGCGCCAAGACTGGCCACGCTCTACGGCGGCGACCGCCTCAACCCCACACTCCCAGGCTTGACTCGGCTAGACGACGTGCCGTGGCCGCAAGCGCACCTGCGGGCAGTGCCGCGCGAGGGCGGCTCCAGTGGCCTGTGCACGACGCAAGCGGACATGATGGCTTTGCTCAATGGCCTGCTGCCCGGCCAGGCGGCCCTGTTGTCACCCAGCAGCTTGTCTGAGCTTTTGCGCGATCAATTGCCGCCCGCACGCAGCGTGCAATTCGCTCTCACTGGCCCGATGCCTGATTTCGGATTCGGCCTGGGCGGTGCCATCACTCGCCGCGCCCCGAAATCGCAAAGCAATCTTTCCGTGGGTGAGCTTCAGTGGGGCGGCTTGGCTGGCACGCACTGGTGGGTTTCGCCTTCCAGCGGCTGTGTGGGTGTGCTGATGACGCAGCGCCACTTCGGGTTTTGGAACCCGTTTTGGTTTGACTACAAACAGAAGGTCTACAAGACGCTCAGCGCGTGAGGTTCAGCCTCGTAAATGCCGCGGTGAAGCGCGCTTTCGAGTTCGGTTTCAGCCGATGCGGCCCAAAAGCAAATATTCCATCAAGGCTTTTTGAACGTGCAGTCGGTTTTCAGCCTCTTCCCACACCACCGATTGAGGGCCGTCTATCACTTCGGCGGTGACCTCCTCGCCTCGGTGCGCCGGCAGGCAGTGCATGAACAGCGCGTCGCTCTGGGCTGAAGCCATCATTTCTTCATCAACGCACCAGTCAGCAAAAGCGAGTCTGCGTTTTTCGTTTTCGGCCTCATAGCCCATGCTGGTCCATACGTCGGTGGTTACCAAGTGCGCACCGCGGCAAGCGTCAAGCGGGTGTCGAAAAATCTTCACGCAATTCGTATTCGTCACACCCGCCACTTTGGCATCGATCTCGTAACCGCTTGGGGTGCTCACGTGCAAAGTGAAGCCCAAAATATCAGCCGCCTGCAGCCAAGTGTTGGCCATGTTGTTGCCGTCGCCCACCCAGGCCACCACCTTGCCCGCGATGGGCCCGCGTTGTTCAATGAAAGTAAATATATCGGCCAAGATCTGGCAGGGATGGTTCTCGTTCGTCAGCCCGTTGATGACCGGCACGCGTGAGTGCGCAGCAAACGCATCGAGCTTGGTTTGCTCGTAGGTGCGGATCATCACCAAGTCGACCATGCGGCTGATGACGCGCGCGCTGTCTTCAATCGGCTCGGCTCTGCCCATTTGACTGTCGCCGGTCGTCAGGTTGACCACCGATCCGCCCATTTGGTACATGCCCGCCTCGAAGCTCACGCGTGTTCTTGTGCTGGCTTTCTCAAAAATCATGGCCAGCGTGCGATCCACCAGCGGCGTGTACTTTTCGTAGTTTTTAAAGCGCTGCTTGATGTTGCGCGCACGTTCGAAAAGATAGGCGTATTCCTCGGCACGGAAGTCTTTGAACTGCGTGAAGTGCTTCATCAATTTGTGGCCGGGTTTCATCGTTCGGCTTTTACGGATTCAAACTCATGGTTTGCGATTCACGAAATTAAAGCAGGCGGCGCCGCCAAAAAATCCTTGATGAGGGGGCACAGGATCATCACCATCTGCTCGGCTTCTGCCGCGGTCAATATCAGCGGTGGCACCAGGCGAATCACACGATCTGCCGTCACGCTAATGAGCAAACCCGCATTGGCTGCGCGACTTAGCAACTCACCACAGGGTCGGTTCAACTCGATGCCCACCATCAACCCTAAGCCGCGAATTTCATTCACGCCCGCGACGCCTGCCAACTCGCGGCTCAGTGCCGCCAGTAGTGCCGCACCAGTGGTTGCGGCGTTTTCCATCACCAAGTCTTCTTCCATGATGCGCAGCGTCTCGATACCCGCGCGCATGGCCAACTGGTTACCGCCAAATGTGGTGCCGTGATTGCCCGGTTTGAGTACCTGGGACGCCCTTGGTCCGCATACCACCGCACCGATCGGTACCCCCGAACCCAAGCCCTTGGCAAGCGGCATCACGTCGGGCTGAATGCCGGCCCACTGATGCGCAAACCACTTGCCCGTGCGGCCGATACCGCACTGAACTTCGTCCAGCATCAACAGCCAGTCGTGCTCGTCGCATATGCGGCGTATTGCTTGCAGATATTCTGCGTTTGCCGGGTTCACCCCACCTTCGCCCTGAATCACTTCCAAGAACACCGCCACCACGTTGGGGTGTGTTTGCGCCACCTCTTCTATGGCGGGCACGTCGTTCAAGGGCACGCGCACGAAGCCGGACACCAATGGGCCAAAACCCTCATGAATTTTTGGGTTGCCTGTGGCCGAGAGCGTGGCGATAGACCTGCCGTGAAACGCCTTCTCGTAGACGATGACTTCAGGAAAATCAATGCCTTTATCGTGTCCGAACTTGCGAGCAATCTTCAGCGCTGCTTCGTTGGCTTCCAGGCCGCTGTTGCAAAAGAAAGCATTGGTCAATCCCGACAGTTCGCAAAGCTTGGCTGCCAATTGCTCTTGCATCGGCGCAGCGTAGTAGTTCGACGTATGGATCAACCTGCCAATCTGTTCTTGCAGTGCTGGTACCAACTTGGGATGAGCATGTCCCAAGGTGTTGACCGCAATGCCTCCCAAGCCGTCGAGGTATTTTTTACCCTCGGTATCCCACACCCAGCAACCTCTGCCATGCGACATCGCCATCGGCAGACGGCCGTAGGTTGTCATGACGTGCGGTTCTGTGTTGGCAGGGATTTTTTCCGGGGCATTCATGGGGTGGCTCCTGCATCAATCAATAAAAAAGCACGCGAAAAAAATAGCGCGCACGCGCTAAATTCTAAAGCTCGGCTCCAAGTGACGAGAACCTAGAAGCTTATGGACTTCGACCTTGCGCCGTTGTGCTGCACAGCAGCAGAGCGACGACGCAGAGGCAGCACAATACTAGGGTCAACCCGAAGTTCGACTTCCTCTCCTTGCTCCGACGAATGAAGTTTCCTCAACCTCGCGAACTGTTCATTCAAGGCGTTACTGCCAATGGCAAGCCATTCAGGCCCAGCGATTGGGCCGAACGTTTGGCCGGAGCTATGTCTTGCTTTCGCCCCGAAGGCTCTGTCGGTGGTATTTCCGCGTTCATCGGCTACTCGCCTTACTGCGTACCGCGTCAGATCGACGGCGTCAAATGCGTGATCGTGAATGAAAAGCTTCGCGAACTGGAACCAATGGCATGGGACTTTGTGATGAACTTTGCGCGTGACAACCATCTGCAAGTCACCGAAGCCTGCTGGCTTCCAGAATCTCCGAAGTCATAAAAAAAGCCCGCTTGCTAGCGGGCTTTTTTACTTGCAGACCTTGTTCAGGCTGAAATTGCAACTGGTGCGAGGCCTTTGATCTTGGCCGACAGACGGCTCTTGTGACGTGCGGCCTTGTTTTTGTGAAACAAGCCTTTGTCTGCTACTGAATCAATCACGCTTTGGGCTGTGGCGAACAATTCGGCAGCTTTGGCCTTATCGCCAGTCAAAACGGCCTTTTGAACGTTCTTGACCACCGTGCGGAACTTCGACCGAAGCGCGGTGTTTGCGGCGTTCAGTTTCACGTCTTGGCGCACTCGCTTGAGGCCCGAGGCGATGCGAACTGTTTTTTTCTTGGCTTTTGCGGATGTGGCCATGCTGTTATTTGGTTGGGGTTGAGCGAAGCCCGTGATTATAACAGTCTGTCCTGAGTTGCCAATTGCTCCCTACTTGCTTAGGCAAAGCCGCCTCTATACTTTTGGGGCCACTGGTGCCATGCGTGCGAATCACGCGGTCGATCACACTTCGCTTCATGAACCTGCTTCGAGCCGCATCCACTGTCTCTTTGCTTACTCTGGTCTCGCGCATTTCGGGCTTAGCCCGCGACGTGGTGGTGGCTCAAGCCTTCGGTGCCGGCGCCTGGATGGACGCGTTCAACGTTGCGTTTCGAATCCCTAACTTCTTGCGCCGCTTGTTCGGGGAAGGGGCTTTCGCTCAGGCTTTTGTGCCGCTCTTGTCAGAAACCAGAGCCAGAGACGGCGATGCGCCTACCTACGACTTGATCGACGCAGTGGCCACCATTTTGTTCTGGGTATTGGTGCTGACTTGCATCGCTGGCGTCTTGGCGGCGCCCGCTGTGGTTTGGCTGATGGCGTCGGGTTTGCAACAATTTGACGGCGCGGTGATGCTGACTCGCCTGATGTTTCCTTATATCGGCCTGATTTCGCTGGTGTCTTTGTCAGCGGGCATATTGAATACTTGGAAGCGCTTTGTGGTTCCAGCAGCCACGCCAGTGCTACTTAATCTTGGGACCATTGCCGCGGCCGTTTTTCTAGGACCGCAATTCAAGATCTGGGGCATTGAGCCGATGTACGCGCAAGCCGTGGGGGTGATGTTGGGCGGCGTGCTTCAACTCGCCATTCAGATTCCGGCGCTCAAGAAAATCGGCGCGTTGCCGTCTATTTCGGTGCTGCCCAGTGCAATCAAAAAGGCTTGGTCGCACCCAGGGGTGGGCCGCGTGTTGCGGCAAATGGCGCCGGCTTTGGTGGGTGTGTCGGTCGCGCAGATATCGGTGCTCATCAACACCCAAATTGCGTCTCACCAAGGGGTGGGCGCGGTGTCGTGGCTTGATTGGGCCAGCCGCTTGATGGAGTTCCCCACGGGCTTGTTGGGTGTGGCTTTGGGTGTGGTGCTGATCCCTCAACTGTCGGCCGCCAATGGACGCAAAGACGCGGCGGCCTATTCCGGCCTGCTCGACTGGGGCTTGCGCTTGGTGCTTCTGTTGGCGCTGCCGTGCTGTGTTGCTTTGGTGGTGTTCCCGCAGGCCTTGGTGGCGGTGTTGTTTCAACGCGGAGCGTTCACTGCCTCCGACGTGGCACAAACATCGTCCGCCTTGATTGGCTACGGCGCAGGCCTGATGGGGTTGATCGGCGTCAAGGTGTTGGCGCCTGGCTTTTATGCGCGGCA
The DNA here is from genome assembly GCA_038241115.1 of Burkholderiales bacterium. Taxonomy (GTDB): domain Bacteria; phylum Pseudomonadota; class Gammaproteobacteria; order Burkholderiales; family Burkholderiaceae_C; genus JANYJJ01. The sequence goes on from JBBRGA010000002.1 coordinate 7,831, forward strand.
AGACACGCGCACGCCTGTGAAGATTGCCATTTTCGTGCTGGTAATGACGCAGCTCCTTAATTTGCTTTTTGTGCCTTTTTTAGGCCACGTCGGGCTGGCGCTCTCGATCAGCGTGGGCGCGGTCATTAACGCGCTTTGGCTGTTGATCGGCCTGCGCCGCGCGGGCGCTTACCAACCCGAACCGGGCTGGGGACTGTTTTCTTTGAAGGTGGTGGTGGCCACCAGCTTGCTGGGTGCCATGCTTTTTTGGGGCCAACGCACCATCAATTGGGTAGGCTTGGTTGATCAGCAGGCGCAGCGCGTCGGCTGGTTGATGCTCTGTTTGGGCGGTGCCGCGCTGGTCTACTTCGCGACCCTCAGGATCTGCGGCATCCGTCTGCGCCAATTCACTCGGCGCAGCTAAACTTCAGCGATGGCTGAACCCATGAAATTTGAAGTCCCCACGCCTCTGAGTTACTTTGCGGCTCTGGTAGCCGACGACGAGAACTTGCTGCTGATGGAAGCTGCCGTATCGATTGCACAGGATGAATTTCCTACGGTTGACACCCAAGGCGTGCTGGCCGAGATCGACCTGCTGGCCGATCGACTGAAACGCCGCATACCCGCTGACGCGCCACCAGTTCAGCGCCTGCGTTTGTTGAGTCATTTCTTTTTTCAAGAAATGGGTTTTGCGGGCAACGTCAACGATTTTTACGACCCGCAAAACAGCTTCCTGCACAACGTGCTGAAAACTCGCCGCGGCATTCCCATCACGCTGTCGCTGATCTACATCGAGCTGGCCAAACAGATCGGCTTGGAGGCCCGCGGGGTCGCCTTCCCAGGGCACTTTTTGGTGAAGCTCAAAATGCCGGCCGGTGATCGGACGGGCGAAGTCGTTATCAACCCTTTTACGGGCCAGTCACTGGGCCGCGAAGACCTCGAGGACATGCTGCAACCTTATCGCCGGCGGCCGGGCGCGCACCCGGATTTCGAAGCGCCGCTGGGGCTGTACTTGCAAACGGCGCACTCGCGCGACGTCCTTGCGCGGTTGTTGCGCAATTTGAAAGAAATTTACCGAAGCGCGCTGGACTGGCCTCGCCTGCTCGCGGTGCAACAGCGCCTGGTTGCGTTGCTGCCGGGCAGCTGGGAGGAGCGTCGTGACCGTGGCTTGGCTCTGGCCGAGCTGTCACGGTTCACCGAAGCGCTCGATGATCTGCACGCGTACTTGGAACACGGATCGACTGCCGCTGACAGATCGGTCATACAAAGGCGCGCTGCAGAGCTCTCGCAGGCCGGTCGGCCACGTTTGCATTGAGCGCAGACGTTGAAACTGGCTGGCAGCTCGCTGTTGAGCGCCAGCGTCGAGCTGGCTGGTTCGGGCAAATAGCGGCGCGCATCACATCATGAATTTCTCGTTAAACCAACGCGGCACTCTGACCTGGGCGTTGATTGACACCACCGTTTTCGGTTTGCTCTGGCTGCTCGCCCGTGTGCTGACTGCTTTCGCGGTAGTTGCGGCGCTCGCTGGTGTGTTGAATTCAGCGGTGCAACGGTTGGCCACCAAAGGTGATTCCCATGGTTTGGCTGCCGTGATGGTGGGAATGCTCGGCTCTTTGGGCGTGTCGATAGTTTGGCCGTCAGCGCTTTGTTGGTGGTGGCAGTGCGCAGGGCGCAGGCCAGCGACTTGGCCAGCCGCCTCTACCGAGGCTGAGCAAAATTGATCGACGCCGATCGAAGTTGACCCCAGGTTCAAACACCTTGACTCAACCGCGCATGAAACAAATTCCGTTGGCGATCGCCTTCGATATCGAACGCAGCGTCGAGTCGTTCGTTGTCGGCGACAACCGTGCTTCGGTGGATCAATTTCTCGGACACATTCCAAGCACAACGCCTCTGTATTTGTGGGGCCCCAGCGGCACCGGAAAAACCCACTTGATGCAAGCCTTGGTCCAAGCTCAGCAACGCCTGGGCGCACGCGTGGGTTGGTTTGACTGCGCTTCGACGTTACCGTGGACGTTTGACGAGGCCTGGCGTGTGCTGGTGCTCGACGATTGCCAGGCTTTCAATGCCGATCAACAACAAGCGGCGTTCGGTCTTTTTGTAGAAGCAGCGAGCCATCACACCACGGTGATGGCAGCGGGCCGTTTGCCACCGATCGATTTGCCGCTGCGCGATGATTTACGCACCCGATTGGGCTGGGGCTTGACGTTGGCTTTGCAGCCACTCAACGAGGCGGAAACGCGCGCGGCGCTTCGGCGCGAAGCTGAGCGTCGCGGCCTGTTTTTGTCCGACGAGGTGATGGGTTATTTGCTGACCCGCTTCGATCGTGACTTGAAAAACCTGATGGGCCTTTTCGATCGCTTGGATGAGTTTGCATGGGTCCACAAACGCGCCATTACCTTGCCCGCACTCAAACAAATGTTGCTTGAACCCGCCCCTCAGGATTTGCATCCATGACCCGAAACCTTTGTCTCTTTGACCTTGATGACACGCTGCTGCCTCTGGACAGCGACCACGCCTGGGGCGACTTTATGGTCGGCTTGGGTTGGGTGAACGAGCGCGAATTTCGCCGACGCAACGACGAGTTCTTTGCCCAATATCAAGCCGGTCAACTCGAGATTCACGACTACATCGCCTTCGCGTCCCAGCCTTTGCGCGATCGAAGCGCAGCTGAACTCAGCGCCGCTCATGCTTGCTTCATGACCCAGGTGATCGGCCCTCAAATCAAACCGCTTGCTTTGGACCTCGTGGCAGCGCATCAAGCCCGAGGTGATTTGGTCGCACTTGTGACAGCCACCAATGATTTCGTTACCGCGCCCATTGCTGCCGCCTTCGGTATCGCGCACTTGCTGGCTGTTCGGCTGCAGCGAGACGCGGGCGGTAACATCACTGGAGGCATTCAGGGAACACCGAGTTACCGCGAGGGCAAGGTGGTACGGGTCAGTCAGTGGCTGGCTGAGCAGGGCGCGCAGTTGCAAGACTTCAGCCGCGTCAGCGTGTACAGCGACTCTCTCAACGACCTGCCGCTGTTGGAAGCGGCCACTGACCCGGTCGCCACGAACCCGTCAGCTGCCTTGGAAAATCTTGCCCGCGAACGCCAATGGCGAATTCTGAAATTGTTCACATGATCAAAAAGTTTCTAGACAAGTTGATGGGTAAGCCTGCCAGGACGCTGGCTGCTGACCCAACTGCAGATGCCGGTGGCTCAAGTTCACTCGGCAAACGCGTTGAAGTGGGCAGATCCGAGCACGGAATCGACGTGTCGCTCGTCGATGACCGTGCGGTAAAAGTGGTCCAAACATTGACCGACGGCGGCTTCGAGGCCTACATCGTCGGCGGTGCCGTGCGCGACCTCTTGTTGGGCCTCAGACCCAAAGACTTCGACGTGGCCACGAACGCCACACCCGAGCAAGTGAAAGGTTTGTTTCGTCGAGCGTTCATCATCGGCCGGCGCTTTCGCATCGTTCATGTGGTGTTTGGCCGCGGCCGCCAAGACCGTGGCTTGAGCGAAGTGATCGAGGTTTCCACCTTTCGTGCGGTGATGGACGCGGCAGCTGCCGAGCAGGTGGTGGGAAATGAGAAAACGCTGCGCAACCAAGGAGCCACGGCGGGTCCTGGGTCGGGTCGCCATGCCGCTGCTACCGGCCACGTGGTGGATGCGGACGGTCGTGTTCTGCGCGACAACGTTTGGGGGCCGCAAATTGAAGACGCTGCGCGCCGTGACTTCACCGTGAACGCGATGTACTACAACCCGCAAACGGAGATCGTGGTCGACTACCACGGCGGCCTGAGAGACGCGAAAAAGAAGCTGTTGCGCATGATTGGCGATCCCGAGACGCGCTACCGCGAAGATCCGGTGCGGATCATCCGAGCAGTGCGCTTCGCAGCAAAGCTGGGTTTTGAGGTCGAGCCTAAAACCCGTGCGCCCATTCGCGCCATGGCAACGCTTCTGGAGAACGTGCCGCCATCGCGCCTGTTCGACGAAATGATCAAACTGCTGCAGACCGGTCACTCTTTGGCCAGCTTGGCAGAGTTGCGCAAGCAGGGCTTGCAGCACGGAGTCTTCCCGGTTCTTGATGTGTTGATGAACGATGCCAAGCCGAACGACGGTCGCGAAAAATTTGTCAACCTCGCGCTGGCAGACACCGACCGCCGTGTCGGTGAAGGCAAACCTGTGGCGCCCAGCTTCATGCTGGCCTGCATGCTGTGGCATGACGTACTGGATGGTTGGCGGCAACTCAAAGCGCGCGGCGAATCGCCTGTTCCCGCGCTTCAACAAGCGGTGGACGCGGTGTTCGATGCGCGCATTGGTGACATCTCGGGCCGCGGAAAATTGGCTGCTGACATGCGTGACATTTGGTTGATGCAACCGCGCCTCGAGCGCCGTTCAGGCCATGGGCCGCTCACTTTGATTGAGCAACCGCGCTTTCGGGCCGGTTTTGATTTTTTGCGTTTGCGAGCCGAAGCGGGAGAGATCGACGCAGAGCTGGGCGCTTGGTGGGAGTCGTTCTCAACAGGCGGTGAGGCCGAGCGTGAGCGCCTTATGGAAGTCGCCAGGTTGTCCGATGCCAAGAAGCGCGGTCACGCACCCGCGAGGGCGCGTGCTGCCTCCAAAGGCGGCGAAAGCGCTGAAGCGGTTGCAGATGGCGACGCTGCAAACGACGAGGACGATTACGCTGCATCTGAGAATGCATCGGCAAATAGTTCTGGTGGCAGTTTTGGAACTGAACCCGTCAAAAAGCGCCGCCGCCGCCGTCGCAAACCGTCAGAAGCACGCTCCGACGCCGGGCCAGCGACTGCCGCTGGCGGCGCTTCTGAGTAGCCTTTCGGCGGAACTTTCGGTGCGTGCTTTCGTCGGATTGGGCGCCAACTTGGGAGATGCGGCGGCGACGTTGAGAGCTGCTTTTTTGCAATTGGCAGAGCTTCCTGAAACGACGCTGTTGGCGTGCTCAAAAACCTATCTGAGCGCGTCGATGGGGGCGCAAGGACCGGATTACTTGAACTGCGTTGCCGAGCTTGGAACAAATCTGTCCCCACATGTTTTGCTTCGCGAGCTGCAACATATTGAGCAAACACACGGTCGCGAACGGACCTTTCGCAACGCGCCTCGTACGCTTGATTTGGATTTGCTCCTCTACGGCGAGCACGCTATCGAATCAATCGACTTGACGGTGCCACACCCGCGGTTGCACGAACGGGCATTTGTGTTGTTGCCTCTGTACGAACTGGCGCCTGACTTGGACATCCCGCTGCGAGGCAAGCTCAAAGATTTGCTGCCCGCCGTGGCCAGCCAGCGCATCACGGTGAGTGCGTAAAGTCGTCTTTCAAAGTCCGCCGCGTGTGGACAGAGTTTGGCCAGCTCAAGGCGGTGCATTCCGCCTAACTGTCCTGAACGATCTTGAACATTCTCAAATTGAAATACGACCAACATGCAACTCGACGCTCTGAGACACATTGCCATCGAAGGCGTGATCGGCGTGGGCAAAAGCTCGCTGGCGCGGCGCTTGGGCGCCCACCTGAACGCCGAGCTGATGATGGAGACGCCCGATGAAAATCCTTTCCTCGAACGTTTTTACGCGGACCAGCCGGGCTATGCGTTTCAAACCCAGTTGAGTTTCTTGTTTCAGCGCCTCAAACAAGTGCAAGGCATGTCCCAACCGGGCATGTTTTCGCCGGTCATCGTGAGCGATTTTATTTTTGCCAAAGACTCGCTGTTTGCGCGGCTCAACCTCAGCGACGATGAATACCGGCTGTATTCGCAGATGTACACCCAGGCCTCGCAGCAGGTGCCTGAACCTGACTTGGTGATCTGGCTGCAAGCTCCGCCTGCGACATTGCTCCATCGGGTTCAGCGGCGTGGTGTCCGCATGGAAAGCGGCATCAGTGAAGGCTACCTGAGTCGGCTTTGCACCGCTTACGGCGATTACTTCGCGAGCTACGACGGAGCGCCGCTTTTCACCGTCGCGACCGAACACTTCAACCCTGCCAACCAGGAGGCTGATTTTTCGACGTTGCTCGAGAAGCTGGCAGCCTTCGCTACGAGGCGCGGTTTTTATAGCCCGAGTTCCGATTTCGAAAAGACCATTTCTTGACGCGTTGGCGCGACAGGTTGACCCGACATGCCGCCAGCCTCCGTTTGGTACTCGAAGTAGCGTTGTGCTGTAAACGCTATGGTCGCCATCAACACGCCGGTGCCGATCAGAAGCGCGAACATCACGCCCACGACGGCTTGCCAGCCCGATGAACTTGGTTCGCAGGCGTTGAAGCGCGCGTTCCATTTTTCGTCTGCTTGCAAACCGTAAACCACGGCGGTCAGCATGCTCGCGGATAACGCAAAACCCAACAACGGAATGAGCGCCCAGGCCATCACGTCGTCTTGACCCAGCTCGCGCATTCGATGCACGCCGTATGCGCCCAACAAGGTTGGCACGCTGATGAGCCAGCCCCAAACATCGCGCACGCCGTAAAGATAAAAGCGGTGCAAGCCCAAGCTTCCGCCGAGCAGGGCGATCCAAGTGGCCCGCGTTTTCGAGCGCTTCATAAAGAGCGTGACGAAGTGATATCTATCGGCGCTTCGGATGCGCCCAGTCCCAAGTCAAGCTGCATCAAAACCACGTCCAACCAGCGATCAAATTTCCACCCGGCCGCTTTCAACCTGCCGGTGTGTTCGAACCCCAAGCCGCGGTGAACGGCGATCGAAGCGGCGTTGGCCGAGTCGCCGATCACTGCCAACATCTGCCTTGCACCGCGTGCTTCGCACTGCGCTATCAGTTCCGCTAAAAGCAGACGACCAACGCCTTGGCCCGAGGCGTGAGGTGCGAGGTAAATCGAGTCTTCCAAACAAAACCGGTAAGCCCTGCGCGGCCTGAAGTGGTTGGCGTAGGCGTAACCCAAAACTTCGCTCACGCCGTCACTCTTGCGCTCCGCCACCAACCAAGGCAGGCCTTTACCGAGCACATCTTCACGACGGCGCGTCATCTCCGGCAAATCCGGAGCTTCAAGCTCAAAAGTTCCCGTGCCGTTGAGCACATTCCAGCTGTAGATGGCTGTGATGGCGGTCAGGTCGGTGGCGGAGCTGGGTCGCAAGAGCAGAGTTGATGAGGGCATGGATCTGATGAAAGTAAACGCTGAAGAAGTGGCCGAAGAAGCGAAGCCTGGGTTCTGATTAGAATCACAGGCTTCGGTTACGGTGGGTGCGGCGCGCCTGCGTATCTACGGCGCCGAGCTTACCGGTTGGTGTTGAGTTTAAAAAATCAACGTCCATCATTTGCGATCTGCCTGCCCTGAGGTGTCTCCCGGTGCAGTGGTCGATAGTCTGATTCAAGTTCAAGGAAACATCATGGTTGTCATTCGACTCGCACGTGGCGGTGCCAAAAAGCGTCCCTTCTACAACATCGTGGTCGCCGATTCGCGCACCCGTCGCGACGGTCGCTTCATCGAGCGAGTGGGTTTTTACAACCCCGTGGCCTCTGGGGCCGAGCAGCCGTTGCGCGTGGCGTTCGACCGCGTCGAGTACTGGGCCGGAAACGGTGCACAGTTGTCGCCTACGGTGGCACGACTGGTTGCTCAAGCCAAGGCGGCTGTTTAAGCGTTTCAATCAAAACCCATGACAACGTCTTCAGCCACTGGCGCAGATGCGCCGTCATGGCCTGAAGACGCTGTCGAAGTTGGTTTTATTCTTGACGCCTGGGGCGTCAAAGGCTGGGTCAAAGTACAAACGTTTGCCTCTGACCCGCAAGCCGTTTTCACGGCCAGTCATTGGTTTTTGAAAGCGCCCGAACCCGGCGGTTTCAAGCGGCCTTTGACGGCCTCAGCGCCGTACCCCCCGGTGCTGCAAATTGCCCAGGTCAAAGCTCACGGCGACGGTTTGGTGGCCTTGCCACAAACCGCGACCGATCGCAACTCAGCGGAAGCGCTGCGAGGTGCGCGCATTTTTGTCGCCCGCTCGAGCTTTCCAACGGCAAGTAGCGACGAGTTCTATTGGGTTGATCTCATCGGCCTGAACGTGGTGAACCGCGACGGTGACCAACTCGGCACCGTTGTCGGCTTGATTGACACGGGTCCACACAGTGTTCTGCGCCTGGCGCCCTTGGGTGCCGACATCACCGATGAGGCAGCGCAGCGACTGATCCCTTTCGTGGCGCAGTACGTCGACGATGTGAGTTTGGCGCAACGCCTCATCACCGTTGATTGGGGTTTGGATTACTGATTGCGGGCGCAAAGCAGCTCATGCGCTTCGACGTCATCACGATATTCCCAGAGCTCTTTGAGCCTCACTTGGTTCACGGCATCACAAGGCGTGCCTTCGACTCTCGCCAGGTCGACGTGAAGCTTTGGCAGTTGCGCGACTTTGCGGACGGCACTTATCGTCGTATCGATGACCGCCCTTACGGTGGTGGTCCCGGCATGGTGATGTTGGTCGAGCCGTTGGAGCGCGCGTTGCGGGCTGTTCGCGATGCGCGAGCTGTTGCTGCAACCGAAAATCCGCTAGGTCCAGTGATCCATTTCACGCCCACCGGGCGGCGAATAGACCAAACGTTGATTCGTGCCATGGCAAGCGGTCCCGGTGCTGTTTTGCTGTGTGGTCGCTACGAGGGCATAGACCAGCGTTTTTTGGATCGCCACGTCGACATCGAGTTGAGCTTGGGTGATTTTGTGTTGTCGGGCGGTGAACTGCCGGCGCTGGCGCTGATAGACGCAGTCGCTCGATTACAACCCGGCGTTTTGGGCGACGCGGAATCGCACCAACAGGACAGTTTTTCTGACGGCTTGCTCGATTGTCCGCACTTCAGTCGCCCCGAGATCTTGCCAATCGGCGAAGGCTCGTCGTCGATACCGCCTGTGCTTCTTTCGGGGCATCACGCCGACATTGCGCGCTGGCGCCGTGAACAATCGCTGCGACTCACCGCCGAGTTGCGACCCGACTTAATCTCTATCGCGCGAGGTGCAGGCTTGCTCAGCGCGTCGGATGAGAAGACGTTGAAGTTGCTCGGGCTATAATCGAAGGCTAACCGATCCTCTGCTGAGCCGGTTCGCCGAGTGTCGCTTGCAGGTTCAGAGCAAGCGATCACACAAATGCGAGCCAGACCCAAAACCTTTTCAACCACGGCGTTGGCAAGATCGCAAAGAGAAAGTTTTTTCCATGGACCTGATCCAGACCCTAGAGCAAGAAGAAATTGTTCGCCTGAACAAAACGATTCCACCATTCGCGCCCGGCGACACTGTGATCGTCAGCGTGAACGTCGTAGAAGGCACTCGCAAGCGCGTGCAAGCTTATGAAGGCGTGGTGATTGCCAAGCGCAATCGCGGCCTGAATTCGAGCTTTATCGTCCGCAAGATTTCAAGCGGCGAAGGCGTCGAACGAACTTTTCAAATCTACAGCCCACTTATCTCCAGCATCGAAGTGAAGCGCCGCGGTGATGTTCGCCGTGCCAAGCTTTACTACTTGCGCGACCGTTCAGGGAAGTCGGCTCGAATCAAGGAAAAGTTGGCCGTCAAGAACTGATGTGACGCCAGACGTTGAGCACAAAGGCCGCCATCAGGCGGCTTTTTTAATTTTCACTAAGTACGCGCCGAGGAAGCTTCGTGGCCTTGACTTTCAACCCGCAAGAGTTACCTGTGATCGGCACAGATGGCCACATGAAGCGCGTTCCAACCGAGCATCTGTATCCCAATGCTTTGCGTGCGCGGTTTCTTCAGCCGCCCATTTGGCAACCTGAAATCGTCAGCGAGCATCAATTCACCGAGCGGCGGCTTACAAATGCTTCAGTTTTGGTGCCGTTGGTGCAGCGCGACGAACTCATGGTGCTGCTCACTCAGCGCACCGACCACCTTACCGACCATCCTGGGCAAATCAGTTTTCCCGGTGGCCGCGCGGAGACCAGCGATGAAAACGCCACCGCCACCGCCCTTCGAGAAGCTCAAGAGGAAATTGGCTTGGCAGTGCGTTTTGTCGACGTGTTGGGCTGCATGCCCACGTACACCACCGGCACCGGTTTTGTCGTGACACCGGTGGTGGCCTTGATCGCCCCCGACTTCACCGTACAAGCGGACCCGTTTGAGGTGGCCGAGGTTTTCGAGGTGCCGCTGTCGTTTTTGATGAACCCGGCAATGCACCGTCGCCACTCTGTCGACGTGTCGGGTGTGCGGCGAGAATTCTTCTCCATGCTATGGGAGGGAGTGGGTGCCAACGGCAAGTCGCGGCGCTACTTTGTATGGGGCGCCACCGCGGCCATGCTGCGCAATTTGTATGGCTTCTTGGCAGCCTGACGGCACGGCCCGTCTGTGCTTCCAATTCAGGGCGCAGGCCGTCGGTATCATCGGCAGGAATGAGCTTTTTCGCCGTCCTCTTCGCGTTGCTGTTGGAGCAACTAAAGCCTTTGCCACGGGGCAATAAAGTGCACGATGCGTTGACCGCGTGGATGCGGTGGACGGGCCGCAATTTCGACGCAGGCCACAACCACCACGCTTGGGTCGTTTGGTGCATCACGGCGCTTGTGCCAGCGTTGGTTGTGTGGGGCGTTTTTGCCTCGCTTGCTCACTTCAGCATCCTGCTCGCTTTGGCTTGGAACGTGGCGGTGCTGTACTTGACGTTGGGTTTTCGCCAGTTCAGCCACTACTTCACCGACATACGCGAGGCGGTCGAGCAGGGCGATGAATTCGAGGCACGACGGCTGCTCACCGAATGGCGGCATTTGGATGCCAGTGAACTTCCACGCACCGAGTTTTTGCGCCATGTGATTGAACACTCCTTGTTGGCCGCTCACCGCCATGTGTTCGGTGTTTTCTTTTGGTTTGTGGTTTTGTCCGCGCTGGGGTTGGGACCTGCAGGTGCGGTTCTATACCGCATGGCCGAATTTGGAAGTCGCTACTGGGCCTACAAAAATGCCACCGTGGGTGAGCCTACGAATGAGCGCTTGATGGACTTGTCGCAGCGACTGTTCACGCTTCTGGATCACGTGCCCGCGCGGTTGACGGCTTTCGGCTTTGCCGTGGTGGGTAACTTTGAAGAAGCTGTGAATGGCTGGCGCCGCGACGCCTCGTTATGGAAGCACCCTAATGAGGGAATTATGTTGGCCGCAGCCGCTGGTGCGGTAGGCGTTCAATTGGGCGGAAGTGCGGCTCCGGGCCTCGCGCCCGACCGACCCAAGACTTTCGCTTCAGGGGCGGCCACACAAGATATGTACTCGCTGGGGTCGACGGCCGGAGCCACTCCGATGCCCGCTCATTTGCACAGCGTGGTAGGCCTGGTTTGGCGATCTATGGTGCTGTGGATGATGGTGCTGGCGCTGTTGTCGCTGGCCAATCTGACAGGGTGAAGAAGCTTCTAGCGATGGTCTGAATTTGGAAATTGAAGCGGTCCGAATTCACCAACGCGTCTGACCCAGTTCGCGCAGGATTTCACCGTAGATTCGAAACCGTGATTCGCTGATGGTGCCTCGTTGCACGGCGGCTGTCACGCCGCAGCCAGGCTCTGTTTGATGGGTGCAGTTGTAGAACTTGCACTCGGTGGAGGCCGCTCGAAAGTCGGGCATCAAATTAGGCAGCTTTTGGGCCTCTATTTGGCGGAGTCCAAACTCCTGGAAGCCCGGCGAGTCGATCAAGCCGGTGCGCCGCGCTGTATCTAGCCAGTACCACTGTGTGTGGGTCGTGGTGTGGCGGCCTGAGTTCAGCGCATGTGAAATTTCGCCCACTTGAGCTTTCGCATCGGGCGCCAGAAGGTTGATGAGAGTGCTCTTGCCGGTGCCACTGGGGCCCAACACCAGCGTGGATCTGTGCAGCAGCAGCGGGTCGAGTAAAGCCCGCGCCTGGTCAGGGCGCGTCTTCAGTGCCACCTCCAAGACCTCGACGCCCATGGCGCTGTAGGGCAGCAAGCGCGCACGCGCTTCAGTGATGCTGGGCAAGTCGGCCTTGTTCAGCAAAATGCGAGCGGCGATCTGCGCGCTCTCGGCGGCGATCAGCGCGCGGGCGAGTTGCGATTCGCTGAACATCGGATCGCTCGCCACCATGATCAGTATCTGGTCAAGGTTGGCGGCGAATGCTTTTGTTTTCCACTGGTCTTGCCTGTAGAGCAGGTTGCTTCGCGGCTCCATGCGCTCAATCACGCCTTCGTCGCCAGCCACTTTCCACGCCACGTAATCGCCCACCACCAAGTCGCTTTTCTTGCCGCGCGGATGGCAGGTGGTGCGTACGCCATCTGACCCTTCAACGATGTAGTGACGCCCATGTCCAGCCACCACAAGGCCGTTGTTGGCATGCGCTGGGTGCTCAGTCAAACAAGCGCGACCAGCTGATTCACCTGGACCGCACAGATGAAGTCGTTGATTGAAATGCCGCCGACTGAATGAGTATTGAAGCGCACCACGCAGCGGCCGTAGCTGACCGCCAGATCGGGATGGTGGTCCTGGGTGTTGCAGATCCAGGCCAAGGCGTTGACGAATGCCATCGTCTCAAAGAAATTTTTGAAGGAAAAGGTTTTCTCTATGGCGCCGTTCGTCAGCGTCCAACCTGGAACGTCAATCAAGTGCACCGAAATCTCGGTTGCCTCCATGGCGGCGGTGCCTTCCAGTGGCGTGCATTTTTGTAGCAACAGTGGGCTCATTGGTCGGTCTGGTTGATTTTGAGAATTTACGTGGCTGCCTTTGCAGCCAGCGCTGCCAAACGCTCACGCGCCGGCGGATGCGAATAATAGAAACGAACAAAAAGCGGGTCTGGCGTCAACGTCGAGGCGTTGTCTTCCATCAGTTTGAGCAAGGCAGCGCTCAAGTCTCGGCCGTCCGCTTGTTCGCAGGCGTAGGCGTCCGCCTGAAATTCATGTCGGCGTGAAGAGCTAGCGAAGACTGGCGACACGAAAAAACTGAAAACTGGTGTGACCAACAAAAATAGAAGCAGTGCGGTGGCGTCATTGGGTGCATTCATCAACGGCCTGAGCCCCAAGCCGTTGTAAAACCAAGCCTGCGTCGACAGCCAACCCAACAGCGCGAAGCCCGCGGCGCTGATCGCAAACATCGATGCAATGCGCTTGAGCACATGCTTGTGCTTGAAGTGACCGAGCTCGTGGGCAAGTACTGCCTCCACTTCGCCGGGGCTGAGTTTGTTCAGCAATGTGTCGAAAAACACCACACGCTTAGACGCTCCAAAGCCGGTGAAGTAAGCATTGGCGTGCGCCGACCTTTTGCTGCCGTCCATCACAAACAAGCCTTTGGACGAAAAGCCGCAGCGTGCCATCAAGGCCTGTACGCGCGCTTTCAGTGAGTCGTCAGCAAGCGGCTGAAATTTGTTGAACAGCGGCGCAATCACCGTCGGGTAAAGCACCAAGATGAGCAGGTTGAAACCCATCCAAGCGCACCACGCCCACAACCACCAAAGGCCGCCCGCAGAACCCATGATCCACAGGATGAGCGCAGCAACAGGCAAACCAATCAACAAACCCAATGCTGCCGTCTTGAGCATGTCGCTGAAGTACATCCTCCAGCTCATCCGGTTGAAACCAAAGGCTTGCTCGATACGAAAAGTGCCGTACAGCTCAAAGGGCAAGTCGATCAAGGCCCCGATCACGCTGAAAGCGGTCAACAAAGCCAATTGGTAAGCCATGTCGCCAAAACGCGGTTGGACGTTATCGCGAACCAGAAAATTCAACGCATCGAGCCCGCCCAGCAAAGTCCAGCCCAGCAACACTACCGCCCCAAACGCGGCGGTGAGCAACCCGAAGCGGCCCTTGGCGATGGTGTAGTCGGCCGCTTTTTGATGTGCGCTCAAGGTAATGGTTTGCGCGAACACTGATGGCACGCTGGCGCGGTGCGCTGCGACGTGGCGCGACTGTCGCGTCGACAACCAAAAGCGCACGCCCAGGGAAGTCATCAGCGCCAAGGCGAACGCCAACGAAAACAGCAATGAGGAAGGCATCGAGGTGGTCACGAGGAAGGTCCAAGTACAAAAAAAGCCGAGTGTAGGGCTGCGAGAATGAATCCAAGTTGCAACCTCCGAGAGTACCGCTTCAATGAACCAAGCCCCTACAAGCCAAGCCATCGCTACAACCGCTTTGACACCCAGCGACCACAACTTGATTTGGATCGATTTGGAAATGACGGGTCTGTACCCCGACACCGACCGCATCATCGAAATTGCGGTGGTCGTTACCGATCCGAATTTGGGCAACCGCATGGAAGGCCCGGTGCTGGCCATTCACCAATCTGACGCCACGCTGGACGCCATGGACGCTTGGAACAAAGGCACGCACGGCAAGAGCGGGCTCGTTGACCGCGTCAAGGCATCCACGGTGAGCGAAGCACAAGCCGAAACCTTAGTGATCGAGTTTTTGAAGTCTTATGTGCCTCGTGGTAAGTCTCCGATGTGCGGCAACAGCATTTGCCAGGACCGGCGGTTTTTGGCTCGCACCATGCCGACACTGGAAGCGTTTTTTCATTACCGAAATTTGGATGTCAGCACGCTCAAAGAACTGGCCAAACGCTGGAAACCCGAGATCATCGCAGGCATCAAAAAAGCTCAAGCGCATACCGCGCTGGCGGATGTGCACGAATCCATCGATGAGTTGGTTTATTACCGCGAAAACTTTTTGGCCAAGTGACCGATGTGCGGGGACTTTCTCTGCTGATCGCGGAGTGTGTGAGATCACTGTCACTTTGTGCTTGTCAGAGTAAACCCCAATCGCATAGAATCTAAGGCTGCGCTGACACCAACCGAGACCTGATCGGATCAGCGCTTCGTACGTCTCCTCTGACCTCTTTCGAGTCATCCCACGAACATTCGTGTGGCCTGTCTTGATTTCCCGCGAAAAAGATCTCGTGCATGCGCTTTAACGGCGATATGCCCGTGTGATCGAAGGGCAATGGTTGGCGGCGATGCCGTCGCTTTGACTGTTGTTCCCTGAACGCTGTGGCGACCTGACCGGGCGGATCCATCGATGGACCGCGGGTGCCCAACTCGTACCTCACCTTTTGTACGTGGACACCGCTTTTCGAAAGAGATAAACATGAGTTTCAACGAACTGGGCCTGCAAGAAGCCCTCACCAAAGCCGTCACCGAATCGGGTTACGACACGGCCACCGAAGTTCAAGCGCTGGCCATTCCCGCAGCGTTGGCGGGTCACGACATGATGGTGTCGGCCCGCACCGGCAGCGGCAAAACCGCTTCCTTCATTCTTCCCGCATTGCAGCGTGTGCTCATCGCACGAGGCGACAACACCAAGCGCCGTGAAAAAGGCGTGATCTACGGTCCACGTATTTTGGTGCTGGCTCCGACGCGTGAACTCGCCATGCAAGTGGCCAAGGCTGCTGCGACCTACGGGCGCCATGTGCAAGGTCTGCGTGTGGCCACCGTGGTGGGCGGCGTCCCTTACCCCGCGCAAATCGCCGCGTTGCGTGGCCCGCTCGACATCTTGATTTCCACACCTGGCCGTTTGCTCGATCACATTCAAAGCGGTCGCTGCATTTTGGAAAATGTCGAAATGTTGGTGCTCGACGAAGCCGACCGCATGCTCGACATGGGCTTCATTGACGACATCACCACCATTTCGCAGCAAATTCCGGCTGCGCGCCAAACCGTGATGTTCAGCGCCACTTTTGCTGGCAGCGTGGGCCGTTTGGCACAAAGCCTGCTGCGCGACCCCAAGCGCATCGACGTGGCTTCGCACACCGACACCCACGAAAACATCGAGCAGCGTTTGCATTGGGCTGACAACAGCAACCACAAAAACGCCATGCTGGATCACATCCTGACCCAGCGCGAAATGGAACAGGCTTTGGTGTTCACCAGCACGCAGCGCGATGCCGACTGGTTGGCCGACCGCTTGGCCGACATGGGCCACGCCGTGGCGTCGCTGCACGGTGGTCACCCTCAAGGTCGCCGCAATCGCGTGTTGCAGGGTTTGCGCAATAAGCAGCTGAAAATTCTGGTCGCCACCGACGTGGCCGCGCGCGGCATCGACGTGCCCAGCATCAGCCACGTCATCAACTACGGCTTGCCGATGAAGGCCGAAGATTACGTGCACCGCATCGGCCGCACCGGCCGCGCGGGTCGCAACGGCTTGGCAATCACCCTGGGCGAGCGCATGGACACCGGCATGATTCGCCGCATTCAACAGTTCACTACGCAAAACATTCCGGTGGCCGTGATTGAAGGTCTGGAGCCTAAAACGCCAGAGCCAAAGATGTTTGCGCCGCGTCCCGAGGGCCGTTTTGGGAACGGCAAGCCATTCGGTGGCGGCAATGCAGGCGGTGGTTTCAAAGGCGGCCCGGGCAAGCGGTTCGACAAGCCGTCGTTTGGCCCACGTCGCGACGAAGGCTTTGTCCAGCGTCCGGCATTCGCGCAGCGCCCAGACCAAAACCAAGGCTTTGCGCCTCGTCGGGATGATCCGTTTCAATCGCGGAACAGCGAACCGCGTCACGATCCACGCTTTGCGCCGCGTCAAGAAGGTGGCTTCCAGCCGCGTCAGGATGAGTCGTTCACACCGCGCATTCAGGCAAACACAGCAGGCCCGTTTGACCGCGCTCCTGCTCAGCGTCCTGCCCATGGCCATGCGCCAGCCGGCGCTTACAAAGGTGCACGCAGCGGATCCGCCGGCGGTCCTGCCAAAGGCCCTGGTGGATTCAAGCCAGCACGTCCGCGCCCGGGAGGCTTTGGCCGCTGAGTCTGGGTTTAGGCAAGCTGGAAAGCAACGAGTGGCCCGCGCAAGCGGGCCTTTTTTTTGGCGTCTCTTAATGCGATCGGCTTCAATCCCGCGGTCGGTACACGATCGTCATCACTGGCGGCACTTTGCCTGACTCGTCACGTGGCAGCACTTCGGTTTTCGCAATGGCGCGAAGCACCGCTTCGTCCCATTCGCGAGCGCCGCTCGACTTGACCACCCGGCTGGGTTGAATAATGCGGCCCTCGGCAGTCAAACGCACTTCAATTTCAACCGCTGGGTTGCCTGCGACCGTGTCTGGGAAAGAGACATTGGCTTTGATGCGCGCCTTGATGCGACCCAAGT
This sequence comes from Burkholderiales bacterium, assembly GCA_038241115.1. Classification (GTDB taxonomy): domain Bacteria; phylum Pseudomonadota; class Gammaproteobacteria; order Burkholderiales; family Burkholderiaceae_C; genus JANYJJ01. Next base: position 24,800 of record JBBRGA010000002.1, read on the forward strand.
AGTCGGCGCTTGGTCCGGCTTGCTGTGCGGCATTGCCCGGCCCGGCACCTTCGGCTCCGGCCTGCCCCAGGATGCGTTTGATGTTGGCTTCGCGCTGCGCAGCCAACTGTGCGGCTTCAGCGGCCTCTTCCTTTTGTCGCTGCGCTTTGTCGCTGGATGCTTTCAGTTGCTTGGCTTTTAGATTTTTCTGATCTTCCGCGGCTTTCTCTGCGGCATCGAGAGCCTGCTTTGCCGCCAAGCGCTTGGCTTCTTTCTTCTCTGCGCGCTCGACCGCTATCTGAGCGTCAGGCCGTGGTGCAGCAGGTTCAGGCGTTTCTACTCGCGGTGTCGGTTTTGGCTCAGGGATGCGCGAAGGTGGCTTCGGCGGAACCGGAGCAGGGATGGGAGCAACTTCTACCGCACGTGTTGCGGAGCTTTGTGCAGCAATTTGCGGCACGGCTGCCCATAACTCAGCTTCAACGCCTTCGGGTGTTTGCGTGTGCCAGTTGACGCTGAATGACAGCGCCATCACCAACAGCAAGTGCGCTGCAATCGCCAGCAGCAGGCCACGTCCCATGCCGCCTAAAGCGCGCGGCAAGAAGATGTCGCGCTGCATCGCGTACGCCGTTGTCACTTCAGCACCACTCAGCTGCCGCTTTTCACCGACAAACCCACGCGCATCACGCCCGCGCGTTGCAACGTGTCCATCACTTTCACCACGGCTTCGTACTTGACCGCCCGGTCGGCAGAAATCACCACAGGCGTGTTGGCGTCTCCCGCTTGCAGTTCGCGCACGCGCGCGGCCAGCCTGCCGACGGCCACAGGCGTGGCCTCCTTGCCGTCGATACGCAGCTTCACAGATTCGTCGATGCCCACCACCACTTCGACCACGTGTTCTGGGCGCTGTTTGCTCTTGCCCATGCTGGGCAGGTCCACTACACCGGTGGTGATGAGCGGTGCGCTGACCATGAAGATGATGAGCAGCACCAGCATCACATCAATGAAGGGCACCATGTTGATTTCGCTGATGGTGCGCCGGCGGCTGTTGCTGCTGCGGTGACTTACTGAGGCCATGGTTTATCGGGCCGCCGTCGCTTCGGCAGAGGCCGCGGGCTGGCCTGCTGCGCTTCCAGAATTTCGCTGCAAGATGTTGGAAAACTCTTCAATGAAGGTTTCCAACTGAATGGCGATTCGATCGATGTCGCGTGCAAAACGGTTGTAGGCGATGACGGCGGGGATGGCTGCGAACAAACCTATGGCCGTTGCCACCAAGGCTTCGGCAATGCCCGGAGCCACGGTGGCCAGCGTGACTTGCGTCAAATTCGACAGGCCAATAAAGGCGTGCATGATGCCCCAGACTGTGCCAAACAAGCCCACGTACGGCGACACCGATCCCACTGAAGCGAGGAATGACAGGTTCGACTCGATGGTGTCCATCTCACGTTGAAAGCTCGCCCGCATGGCGCGCCGAGCGCCGTCTACCAATGAAGCTGGGTCGGTGAGTTTGCGTTCACGCAGCTTCAAAAATTCGCGCATGCCAGAGGCAAAGATGCGCTCCATGGGCGAGACAGCGGTTTTTTTGGATGCGTCGGCATACAACTCGTTGAGGTTTTTACCGGCCCAAAAATCGCGCTCGAAGGCTTCGTTGTCCGCGCGAATTCTGCGCAGCCCAAACAGCTTGCCGAAGATCACCGTCCAGCTTGCCAGCGAGGTCACCATCAAGCCGGCCATAACCAACTGAACCACCAAGCTGGCGTTCAGGGCGAGGCTGATGATGGAGATGTCTTGATTCATGGCGTGGCGCGCGTTTCTTTGGTTTTTTGAGGGCAATGAAATTCAGTTCAGCCGCTTGTAAACCGGGCCCCAAATCGGATGACCGGCTTCTGATTTGCTCAGCACAAATGCAGGAAAGGCCGCACGCGCAGCTTTGAAGGCCGCTTCGCACAAGGCCTCGCGGCGGCTGGTGCAGTAGATGAACGCCAAGTACTTCTGCACGGCCGCGCGGTCTTTTCCGGACGCCAGCCCAACGCTCAACGCGTCGTTAAGGTGCTTTTCAGCCTCAACGTACTGAGCGTCGTCGTAGCTGCGCAGCCCTGCCAGAAGCGCCTTCTCGGCTGGTTGCTCGCTGATGTCCATCAAACCCAACGTCTCGGCGGGTTTAGCTACCGGCGCCTGCACACAGGCTGCCAACAAAACGGCAAGTGAGACTGCGAAAGCAGTGCCGGCAACCCGATGCGCAGTCGATAAAATTTTCATGATCCGAACTTGTGTTTGACCAAAACAGGCTGGCCCGCCGTCACGTTCACCGTGATGGAGTGCGGCGGGAAGTCTTCATTTCGCAGCGTGACTTGATGTTTGCCTTCCGTCAGCGTCAGTTCGTTCAACGGCGGCGTGGTGCCCACGGCTTTGCCGTCAACTTCAACTTGTCCCCAGGGGCTGACGGCCAAACGCAACACACCCGTGGCCAACGTTGGCAACGGAGTTGGCGCGGCGGCTTTTGATTTGGCTGCGCGCTCGGAGGCTTCCCGAGCGCGTTTGTCGCGTAATTTTTCTGCGGCCGGCTGTGGCGCTTGGGCAGTCTGAGACGCGGCGGTTGTCGTTGTTGCGGTGACAGTCGTCGCAACAGCAACGGCGGCGGTCGCGGCAAGCGCGGATTCGAGTGCTCCGGCTTGCACCCTTGACGGTTCGTCCAAGGCGTTTGGCTTCGCCTCCTCGGCACTGTTCGCGACTTCTTTGGTTGCAGGCACCACGAGCACAGATTGGTTGGTTGCGGCAGGTTCTGTGGTCGTCATTTGCAAAGCGGGTATTCGCGACGACGCCACACCCCACCACACCGCGCTCGCGACCAAGCCAACTCCCATGACACCCGCAGCAGCCGGCAGCGCCCAGGCCGCCAGCGGTTTTTTCGTGGCTTTAGGCTGGCGAGGTGTGAGTTCGGCATCGTCGGAAGGCACGCTGTTTTCTTCAAGCCACTGGCGCAGCTCGCGCGACAAAGCACGCGCCGAGCGGTGCCGTTTGTCCGGGTCTTTTTGCATGGCCTTCGCGGTGATTTCACTCAACACCAACGGCACACCGGTCTTGACCGTGTGTGCCATCGGCGGCGTGTGTGAGATCACGGCTTGGGTGATTTCATCCAGGGTCTGACCACGAAAAGGCTTTTCGTCGGTCAGCAACTCGTACAACACGACCCCGAGCGAAAACACATCAGCCCGTTTGTCTGTCGCGATGCGGCGTATCTGCTCCGGTGCCATGTAAAACGGCGTACCGCCTGCAACTTCAGCTTCGCCGGGCACATCCTGCAGGTGTGACATGCGAGCGATGCCAAAGTCCAGTACTCGCGGTTGAGTGCGTCCCACCATGAAGATGTTGGCGGGCTTGACATCGCGGTGGATCACGCCTTTGCCGTGGGCATAGGCCAGCGCATCGGCCACACGGCGCACGATCAGCGCGGCTTGGGCGACGCTGGCACGCCAGCCTTCGTTGCGCAACTGGCGCAAGTCCAGGCCGCTGAGCAACTCCATGGCGATGTAGGCGTTGTCGTCGCTGATGCCCGCATCGAACACGGTGACGATATGCGGATGCGACAGGCCTGCGGCTGCGCGCGCTTCGTTGAAAAATAAAGTGTTGAATGTGTCGCGCTGCTCGGGGGGAATGTTCAGGTTGAGGGTCTTGATGGCAATCAAGCGCGACAACAGTGGATCGTGCGCGGCATACACAGTGCCCAAACCACCTTCGCCGATGCGCGACTTCAACGCATACCTGCCAATGTGGCCGATGGTGGTCATCGACTCACCAGCCGGGCCGGCCAGATTGGTGGCGAACGCTGCGGACGGTTGCTCAGGCATGCCCAGCTTGTCATCCGTCCAATTGGCAATGTCGCGCAAATCGTCTGGCACGGTGGATTGCTCGCCCGGATCGGTGTCTGTCGTCGCCTCGCTCTGACGGTGCAAGGGCTGAGATGAGGGGTCAGGAAAATTCACGCTGCAAGCTTAGCCGACGCGCCGCGGCCGCGAGCGCTGCGCAGCGTTCGGCGACGCGATGCTCAGACGCCTGAGCCCCGCTCTCCATTCGGCACAGCGAGAAGTCAAGCCAGCAGGCGTTGCAAGCGCCGAACCGCTTCTTCCAGCTGCGTCATGGAGCTGGCGTAAGAAAGGCGCACAAAGCGCGCCACATCGGCGCGACCGAAGTCGCGGCCCGGGGTGATGGCCACATGCGCTTTTCGCAACACGCGGTCACAAAAATCCCAGCTGCCTGTGGCCTGCATGTTGGCGTGGGCCGAGCAGTCTGCCCAAGCGTAGAACGCACCGTCGGGCATCACCGGTACCGTCAAGCCCATTCGATTCAAAGCGGGCACTAAAAAATCTCGGCGCGCTTTGAACTCGCTGCGGCGGCGTTCGTACTCGGCGATGGAGTCGGCGTCAAAGCACGCCAGCGCAGCGTGCTGAGCCAAGCTGGAGGCGCATATGTAGAGGTTTTGCGCCAGCTTTTCCACCGCGCTGACCATGTTCTCAGGCACCACCAGCCAACCCAAGCGCCAGCCGGTCATGTTGAAGTATTTGGAGAAGCTGTTGATGGAGATCACGTCATCGCCGTTCGGCCCCGCGTGAGCCAGCGCGCTGTGGCTGTAGCGGTCGTCAAAACTCAAACCCAAATAAATTTCATCGACCAGCGTGAAGCCGCCGCGGTCTTTGACGGTTTGCACAATGCGGCGCATCTCGGCGGCCTCGATCGACGTTCCGGTCGGGTTGCTGGGGGAAGCCAACAACACGCCGCGGGTGCGTGGCGTCCAAGCGGCTGCCACACCGGCCGCGCTCAGTTGGAAGCGCTCTGCGGGGCCTGCGGGTAAAAGTAGCGGTACGCCCTCGGCTGCGGCCACAAAGTGGCGGTTGCACGGATAGCTGGGGTCGGGCAGCAGTACTTCGTCTCCCCCGTCGATCAGGGCCAGGCAAGCCAACTGCAAGGCCGCCGAAGCGCCGGCCGTGACAACGATGCGCTGCGGCGCAATGCTCAGACCGAAACGCGTGGCATACCAAGCGCTGATGCGCTCGCGCAGCGCCGGCAAGCCGCAAGCGTCGGTGTACTGAGAGCGGCCGGCGCGTATGGCTTGAACGGCAGCGTCTTGCACCAAGGGTGGCGCCGTGAAATCGGGCTCGCCGATGTTCAAAAAAATCATCGGCTCGCCGCCCAGGCTGGGATCGCAAGCGGGGCTGCGCGCCAGGGCCGCCGCGGCCTTGGCGCACTCCATCACATAGAACGGGTCGATGTGGTTGAGACGCTCGGCGAGCTTGCGCCGATTCGCAGTTTCGGGTGTCATCAAACGCGACTGGCCCGCCTGGCTTCCACCTCAATGGCGCGCAGTTCCAGCGCGGCTTTGTCGAGCACGCCGTTCACGTACTTGTGTCCGTCAGTTCCGCCAAAACTCTTCGCCAGTTCCACCGCTTCGTTGATTGCGACACGGTAAGGAATTTGAATGCAGTGCTTCAACTCGTACACGCCAATCATCAAAACGCCGTGCTCTACCGGCGACAACAATGTGGTCTTGCGGTCGACATGGCGCGTCAACAGCGCGTCTATCTCAGCGGCCTCGTTGATGCATCCGTAGAGCAATGCGTCAAAGTGGGCCGCGTCGCATTTGCCGAAATCTTCGTGCTCACGCATGTGCGAGTCGATGGTGCTGGCCGATGCACCTGACACCAGCCATTCGTACAGGCCCTGCAATGCGACCTCTCGCGAACGACGGCGGGTCGAGCTGCGAGGCGGTTTTTTCCCGGACGACTTGCCGGCTCTGGTGCCCGCTGGCTTGTCTGTTTGGCTGGCTGCCTGATTGCTCGGTTGAACAATGGGCAATTTCACTTCAATCTCAGTCACGTCAGGTCTTCCATCAAGTTGGCCATTTCCACCGCGACCCGGGCAGCGTCACGGCCCTTTTCTTCTGTTCTGTCCCAAGCCTGGGCTTCGTTTTCGACTGTCAATATTGCATTGGCAATCGGTACTTGATGGTCCAGCGACACCCGTGTCACGCCGGCTCCGCTTTCGTTGGCAACCAGTTCAAAGTGATAGGTTTCGCCCCGAATGATGCAGCCCAGCGCGACCAGCGCGTCGTACTCCTCGGACTCGGCCATCGCCAGCAAGGCGATTGGCACTTCCAGCGCGCCAGGAACTTTCACGTGCCGTATGTGCTTGAGTGACACGCCCAGCGCGAGCAGCTCTGCCAGACAAGCTTCGGCCAGCTTGTCGGTCATGGCGGCGTTGAAACGCGCTTGGACGATGCCGATGCGCAGGTCCTGGCCGGTCATTGCGGTGGCCGTTGAAATTCCTTTGTCTGCAGCTTGCATTTCTGTGGTTCTTCGCTGTTGCGCTTGGTAAATGGTGGGTCAGGTTTGCGCTGCGATAAAGCTGGTCACTTCCAGGCCGTAACCCGTCATGCTGGGCATGCGCCGAGGGCTGCCAAGGAGTTGCATTTTGGTGACGCCAAGCTCACGCAATATCTGCGCGCCGATGCCGTAGGTGCGCAAATCCATTTGACTGCGCTGACGCTGGGCGCGTTGGTCGACGGGCGTCAGGTGCCCAAGCATTGAAGCGACATCGTCGCCACAGTTCAGCAGCACTGCTGCGCCGCGCTCGCTGGCCTGCAGCGCTGCCAGTGCTTTTGGCAATGGCCATGAATGACCGCTTTGGCCGGCGTCCAGCAAATCCATCACTGACAAAGGCTCGTGCACACGCACCAGCACTTCGTCTCCCGGCAGCCATTTGCCTTTGGTCAATGCCAGATGCAGGCCGCCGGTGCGGGCGCGGAAAGCGTGGCATTCAAAGTCGCCTTGGGCGGTTGTCAGGGTGCGGCGGCTCACGCGCTCGATGAGCGTTTCGTTGCGGCTGCGGTACTCGATCAAATCGGCAATCGTGCCAATTTTCAAACCGTGTTCGCGAGCAAAAACTTCCAGGTCAGGCAAGCGCGCCATGCTGCCGTCGTCGTTCATGATTTCGCAAATCACCGACGCCGGCGACAAGCCCGCCATGGCTGATAAATCGCATCCCGCTTCCGTGTGCCCGGCGCGCATCAGTACGCCGCCGTCTTGGGCTTGCAAAGGAAAAATATGACCGGGTTGCACCAGATCCGTGGCCACCGAGTCGCGTGCTACGGCGGCCTGCACAGTGCGCGATCGGTCGGCTGCCGAGATGCCGGTGCTCACGCCTTCGGCCGCTTCAATCGATATGGTGAAGGCGGTGCCGTGCTGACCGCCATTGCGCTGCGCCATTGGCGGCAGCTTCAAATGTTCGCAGCGTTCGCGGGTCAGCGTCAGGCAAATCAAGCCCCGACCAAACTTGGCCATGAAGTTGATGGCCTCGGGAGAAACGTGGTCGGCCGCCAACACCAGATCGCCTTCGTTTTCGCGGTCTTCCTCGTCCACGAGGATGACCATGCGGCCGGCGGCGAGCTCTGCAATCAGCTCAGGAATAGGGGAAATTGCCATTTGAAATTCTAGGTGGATGAGGTTTTACGCGCGATTTAAGCGGCCGCGCCGACGCTTGCTTTGCCCACCGACAACATGCGCTCTACGTAGCGCGCAATCATGTCGATCTCGAGGTTCACATCGCTTCCTTGCGTCAGCGCGTGAAGGGCGGTGTTCTCAATCGTGTGAGGAATCAAATTCAGACTGAATTCGCAGCCGTCAGCCAGATCGGTCACGGTGTTCACGGTCAGGCTCACGCCGTTCACTGTGATGGAGCCCTTGTAGGCCAAAAATTTACCCAAAGCGATGGGCGACTTGATTCGAAGCTCCCAAGATTCACCCACCGCAGCAAAAAAGCTCACGGTGCCAACGCCGTCTACGTGCCCGCTGACGATGTGACCGCCCAAACGGTCGTGTGCGCGCAACGCTTTTTCTAAATTAACTGGGCTGCCCGTGGTCAGGCCTGCGGTTTTGTTCAAGCTTTCAGCTGAAATATCGATGCTGAAAGTCGCCGTCGCGGCGTCGAAAGAAGTGACCGTCATGCACGCGCCGTTGATGGCAATGCTGTCGCCCAATTGGACGTCGTCCAAATAGGCCTGCGGCGTGCGAATGAGCAGTTGCTGACCGTGTGAAGTGTCGGCACCCAGGGCCGTCGAGTTCGTGATGCGGCCGACGCCGGTGATGATTCCTGTAAACATGCGCAGATTGTCTCAGGCGCCAAGCGCCAAGCGGTCACTCAGGCGTCATTGGCCTTCGCTGAGGCCTTGACACCGACTGCGTCATTGGCCATGTCACGGGTGGTGTTGCCGTGCGATGTCACGTCAGGCAGTGGTGCCGGCCGCAGCAGCAAGCGCAGGTCATTGCCGATGGGCGTGATGCTGTGCCACTGCAGGCGTCGAGCCTGCTCCAAACTCTCCAGCGGCCCGAGTGCGGCCAGTTCGCGGCCGCTGCCGATCAGCATCGGCGCGAGGTAGATCAAAAATTCGTCCACCAATGCCTCGCGCACGAATGAGCCGTTGAGCTTGCTGCCGGCCTCGACGTGCAGTTCGTTGATGCCGCGCTGGCCCAAATTTGTCAGCATGGCGTGCAGGTCTACCTTGCCGTTGCCGGACCCGATCATTTGTATTTCCGCGCCACTTGCTCGCAACGCGGCGCGGCGCTCGACGTTGTCTTGTGCGGCGTAGATCAAGGCAGTGCCGGGCGCGTCAAGAATGCGCGAGATCGGGGGTGTTTCCAGTCGCGAATCGACCACCACGCGAAGCGGTTGGTGCGCAGTGGCCACCCACCTCACGTCCAGTCGAGGGTTGTCGTCGAGCACCGTGCCCACGCCGGTCAGACATGCGCCTGCACGTTTGCGCCATGCATGGCCGTCTGCGCGCGCCGCCTCGCCGGTGATCCACTGGCTGAGGCCGTTGTTCAGCGCGGTGCGGCCGTCAAGCGAAATCGCCACTTTCATGCGTACCCAGGGTCGGCCGCGCTGCATGCGTGAAAAGAAGCCAATGTTCAGCTCGTGTGCTTGCTCGGAAAGTGCGCCAGGTGCTAGCAAGTGAACGGCCACGCCTGCGTCTTTCAGGCGCTGCGCGCCTTGGCCCGCGGTGCTGGGGTTGGGGTCTTGCAGTGCGTAGCTCACTTCGCCAACCTTGGCGGCAATCAGGGCGTCGCAGCACGGCGGCGTGCGGCCTTGGTGGGCGCAGGGTTCTAGAGTGACAAAGACCGAAGCGCCGACCACGCTTTCGCCTCGCTCCTGTGCGTCCCGCAGCGCCATCACTTCGGCATGCGCGCTGCCGGCCTGCTGGGTGTGACCTTGGCCGATGACGCGGCCTTCTGCGGTGGTGATCACGCAGCCCACGCGCGGATTGGGCTCGGTCAAACCGATGGCTTGATGCGCCAAGTCCAGCGCAAGTTGCATGGCGCTGTTGGCATCGAGCGCGTTCGGGGTGTGGGGGTCAGGTGTCATTTACCGTGCTAGGTGGCGAAATTTAGCGAAATTGAGCGGTCGCGAAGTTGGTGAAATTTTGCACCCCGTCGCCGTTGGTGTTCATCGCCGAGGCCGATGGGCAAGCTTGATCGCCACGAACCACGAGAAAGTTTTGCTCGGCAAGCGAGGTGCTCACGTCGCGATATGCCTCTGGCGATTGAGCCGTGTAGCGGCAGACTTTGAAGTCGCTTGCCGTGAGGCCGAAGGTCCATCCCTGCGGCAAAAGGTTCAACCGACCAGACCATTGCGCGGGGTTGCCTTTGCCGACAACAACGCAGCGGTAAGCGGTGAAGCGCTCACCCAGTTCGACCCAATTGCTCACCGCCCAACTTCCGGCTGTGGCGTTCAGCGGAACAGCAGCGCGACGCTGTCTGCCGTCCTCAAAGTAGCTGACGGTTTTCATCGATTCGGCACCGCAATTCGCCGGGTGCGGGTAAGGGCCGCCGCTCAGCGTCAATTCGACACCCAGCGCCAAAGGTGCGTCCACCGGTCGCGCAGCGTCGGGCGGCAAGGCGAGTGAAAACCGCACCTGCCCGCTGAGCAAAACGGCTGCGACGGTGGTGCAGGACGTCAAGTCACCGGCGACGATTTGCCGAGCTTGGTGATGCACGCCGCTGCAACTGGCCGTGACGCGCCCGCTGAAGTTGTCCAACAGATAGGCCGTTGTTTGGCTGCTGTCGAGTTTGAGCACGCTACGGCCGTCGCCGAGGTCATGGGCCTGCGTCGGAATGGCGCTGGCACGGCGGTTCACAGGCAGCGCCGCTTGAGTTCGCCGCGCGACTGTCAGCGCCCCGGTCAATGCGGCAGGCTGTGTGGCGACAACGGACGTGATGACCACCCGCTGCGCCGCGCCGGTGCGATCGAGCCAGCTCACGCTGACTTGCACCGTTTTTGACGCTGCGGTGCCGTCGGTGACTTGCCTGTCCAGCTGAAAGCTTGCGTTGGCGGCTTCAGGCGTGATGCTGCGGCTGGCGCCTTGTATGTCGGTGGTGTTCGCCGCACGCAGTTGCTCGATGTCGTTTTGCGCCAGTCGCAGGGCTTCGGTGCGCTGGCGCGAAACGTCGGAGTTCAAGCGCACCGACGACTGAAATTTGACGAGGCCGACCGCACCCACGGCCACTACCAAAAACGCGATCAATGCTTCGATCAGGCCGACACCGCGAGCTTGCTTTCTGCGCGCTTGCAAATTTCGGGTTTGATGATGATTCAACATGATTCAGAAATCCTTCCAGCTGCCAGCCACGCGCGCGAAGCTGCCGCTGGTGGTGGTCAGCGTTTGCAGCACGGCGGCGTCAAAAATCAAATCTGCTGCGTTGTTGCCGCCGTAATGGGATGACGAAGTGACGGCCCCTGTGACTCGGCCTGCGCCGGTGCTGTCGGCACTCCATTCGACCTTTGACGCATGCAGCAGTCCGTGAATTTGCACGCCGCCGATCAGGCTGGCGATGCCGCCGACGATCAGCACGACCGGCCGAGCTGCGCTGCCCAGAGACAACGGGCCACTCAAGCGCAAGTCGCCCTCTGCCCACAACAACAATGCTCCATCGGTCGCGGCCAGGGCGTCGAGCACGGCCGCATTGCAATCTGTTTTGCAGTCCATTTTCTGCACCACGCTCTGCGCGCGCCACGTGGCTGGGTCTGCGCCAAAAAGCTGGCTGAAAAACCGTGCTTCGCTCAAGTTGCTCAAACTCGTGTCTTGCTCAATGACCGCTGTGGACGTGATGCCACCCGCTGTTGTTCCGATGCGTGCGTTCGCAGCCAACACATTGCCGCCTGCTTGCACCGCTGCACCTGCGGACGTGGTGTTGGCACGGTGCAAGCCGAGTGCCGCGCTGGTGCTGACGTTGCCCACCACCGTGAGTGGGGCCGTAGGTGGGCTGGCCAAACCGCTGACCAGGGCAAGCATTTGTTGAACCTGCGCGGTGGCGTCTGCTTTGGCCTGTACGTTGACATTCACACCGATGCCCGGTTGGCACGCGCCCGCGTGGCTGGTGCAGCCTTGGGCAATCACGCGAAGCTGACCTGGCGTGCTGACAGGCAGCAGCGTGACGACGAAGGCCGGTGGTGCGCCGTCTGAATTTGTCGAGCTCGTGGCCGCGCCCATCGCCACGAGGGGGTGCCCGCCGGCAGGGCAGCTGCAATCCCAACCCTGAGCTTGTGAAGTGTTGCGGACGCACATGGCTTGCATCGGCAACGGCAGGCCGGCTTGAGTCCACGTGCGCGGCGTGTACGCGCCGGTATTGACGTCGACACTCAAGTAACGGGCGCGAAAACTTTGCGCCGATGCATCTGTGCTGGGCTGGCAATCGCTGCCCAATTTGGCGGGATTGTTGAGCTGCGCGGTGGCCCACTCCAGCCCAGCTTCAGCCGCTTCAAACGCCTGCGCAGCTTGCACTTGGTTGGCAGCAAGGCGTTGCTCGAGTGCCATGTTGCGATTTAAAAAGTACGCAGCCAGCGTCATCGCAAACATCAACACCAGACTGACCATCAGCGTGGCAGCGCCGCGCTGCCTCGTGCGGCCGTGACTCATTGAACAAATATTCATGTCGAGCACCTTCCCGTGATGGCGTCGTTGCGCAGCCGCACCTGGTTTTCAACGTTTCGAATCACTTTGATGTCGGTGACTGAGCGGCCTGTCAGGGCGACAACCAAGCTGCGCAGCTGCTGTTTTGGTGGGCAGACGGCGGCTGTTGAATCTGCCGCCGAGCAAGCTGTGGGGCACATGCTGTCGAGCGACACGCTTTGCACCGAGGGAGTCACTGTGAACGAGGTGATGGTCACGGTGTTGGCGTCGGTCAGAGCTTGCCAATTGGCGCCGCTGTTGCCGCCACCGAGCAAGAATTCAACAACCCCGGCGCGCAAGCGAAATCCGAATTGCTCGTTGTTGTCGACTGAGTTGTTTTCGGCGCCGTCGCGTGAAAAATTGAAGGCGACTTGGTTGGACGCGATGGTCACGAAGGCATACGGGTTGACCACGGCTCCTTCGGTGTCTCGCTGCCACACACCCGCGCTGGCGTTGCCCCAATGGCCCGCGCGGCGCAGGTCACGGCCAATCAGGTCGACCGCGCTGCGCAGGTCTTGCATCAAGCGAAGCTCAACTTGCACCGATCGACTTTCGCGCAATTGGTGACCGAACAAGCTCAACGCGGCCGCGATGACGATCAAGCTGATGGCGATGGCGACCATCAGCTCGATCAGCGACAGGCCGCGTTGAGTGCGCACATGGGGTCTTGCCGGCAAGAATTTGGTTGACGCGGTTGAAGCGGCTGCTACGGTCATGGACGTGGACATCACAAGCTCCAGCAACGTTTGTTGGTGGCTGTGTCGTTGTCAGCGCTGGTGTTGCGACCCGATGCATAGGCCACGTTGGCACCGTCCACCGTCAGTTTCATCACGCCGCAGTTGCTGTCTGATCGCTGCGCGCCCGAGGCGGTGGCCAGCACCACAAAACCTGCAGGTGTGGCGTCAGATACGTCCAGCACATAGTGGCCTGACGGCGATGTGCTGCGCGTGCCGATGTCGCTCAAATTGCCGTATGCAGCGTTGTTGGCGCGAAAGCGCGACTGTGCCAATTGCACATCCATGAGCGCGACCAATGCGTCGGAGCGGCGCACTTTGTTCATTGCGCTTTGGTAGCTGGGAATGGCAATGCTGGAGAGGATGCCAATCAGGGCACAGCAGATGGACATCTCGATCAGAGTGAAGCCGCGCCGTTTGATGCTGAGTGAGCTTTTCATTTGTGACCCCTTCCTTCAGCAAGCGCGGTAGCCGGGAACGGAAGCCAGGGCCGCCCCTGCTTTGGATTGCGGCGAGCAAGACCGAATCCGCCCCATGACGTTGACAACGTGGTGGACCGCCCGTCCGCTTTTCGCCACCACTTTCAAGGTGCCTGTGGGGGTGCTGGTGCCGTGCAGAGGATCAAACAAAATTGAGCTGACGTTTGCTTGAACCGCGACGTTGTCAGCGCTTGAAAATGCCACTGTTTTGAGATGCTGAACCGGTGCGATGCAGGCAACGTTGCCGCTGGCGTCGCAGCTGCAGTCGCCATGGTTGCCCGTGTGGGCGACGTAGCAACTGGTTTCATTGCCGCTGTAAAAGCTGAGGCGAAGCGGTTGGTGGCGCAGCACCGCTTGTTGGCGCACGAATTGAATGTCGGCCTGCAGGTTGCTGGCCACGCCGTCGAGTTTTCGGTTTTCGATGAGGCCGTCAAAGCTGGGGCTCACCACCGACATCAATACGGCCGCAATGGCTGCAACGACGCTGGTTTCGATCAGCGTGACGCCGCTTTGGGCGGCGCCTGGAGATGTAAGACGTTTGTGCATGTGAACTCCGATGTGTGAGTGAATGCACAAACTGTAAAAAAACGTGACGGTTTTCGCGTCCCCCAGAGGACGGTTTCTGAACCCATCTTGCGGGTGAACACCCCGATGGGGGAGCTTGAGATGCGAGCTAGATGTCCCGAATCAGCTGTCGGAATTCGTCCACATCTTCAAAGCTGCGGTAGACCGAAGCGAAGCGCACGTAGGCGACTTTGTCTATGCGTTTGAGTTCGCGCATGACAAGCTCGCCCAGCTTGGTGGTCAGTACTTCTTTGGCGCCGCTGTTGAGCAGCTTGTCTTGGATGCGCTCAAGGGCGGCGTCGATTTGCTCGACGCTGACGGGCCGCTTGCGCAAGGCCAACGTCATGGACGCGCGCACCTTGCTCATGTCGAACTCTGCGCGGGTGCCGTCTTTTTTGACCACCGAAGGCAGAGCAATTTCGGCGCGCTCATAGGTGGTGAAGCGCTTGTCGCAGCTTTGGCAGCGCCTGCGACGGCGCACCACATCGCCCTCGTCCGATTCGCGGGTTTCAGCGACCTGCGTGTCCATGTGACTGCAAAAAGGGCAGCGCATGACTCAACTCCCTAAGACGCGGGACGTGGTCATCCCGCGCGCTGATGTCGAATTAACGGTAAACAGGGAAGTCCTTGGTCAACATGGCCACTTTGGCGCGGACGGCGCTGAGGTTGGCCTCGTCGGTGGGCTTGTCCAGCACGTCGGCAATCAGATTGGCGGTCATGATGGATTCAGTTTCCTTAAAACCTCGTGTCGTCAAGGCGGGAGTTCCCAGTCGAATTCCGCTGGTCACCATGGCCTTTTGAGGGTCGTTGGGAATGCCGTTTTTGTTGCAGGTCATGTGCGCCGCGCCGAGCACGTTTTCGGCTTCTTTGCCGGTCAAGCCTTTCGGGCGCAAATCGACCAGCATCAGGTGAGACTCGGTGCGCCCGCTGACGATGCGCAGGCCGCGCTGCATCAGCGTTTCGGCCATCACCACCGCATTCTTCACCACTTGCGCTTGGTAATCCTTGAATTCAGGCGTCAGCGCTTCTTTGAAGGCGACCGCTTTGGCCGCAATCACGTGCATCAGCGGGCCACCCTGGATGCCCGGGAATATCGCGCTGTTCATTTTTTTGGCAAGGCCTTCGTCGTTCATCAAGATGATGCCGCCGCGCGGGCCGCGCAAACCTTTGTGGGTGGTGGAAGTCACCACATCGGCAAACGGGGTGGGGTTGGGGTACACGCCGCCGGCGATCAGGCCGGAGTAGTGGGCCATGTCCACCAAAAAGTAGGCGCCAATGTCTTTGGCGACTTTGGCAAAGCGCTCGAAGTCGATGTGCAAGCTGTAGGCCGATGCACCGGCAATTATGAGCTTGGGTTTGTGCTCACGCGCCAGGCGTTCCATCGCGTCGTAGTCGATTTCTTCGCTGGGTGTGAGGCCGTAGCTGACCACGTTGAACCACTTGCCGCTCATGTTCAGCGGCATGCCGTGGGTGAGGTGGCCGCCTTCGGCCAAGCTCATGCCCATGATGGTGTCGCCGGGTTGCAGCAGTGCGAAGAAAACCGCTTGGTTGGCCTGCGAGCCGGAGTTGGGTTGCACGTTGGCGTAGGCGGCACCGAACAATTGCTTGACGCGGTCGATTGCCAATTGCTCAGCCATGTCGACAAATTCACAGCCACCGTAATAGCGCTTGCCTGGGTAGCCTTCGGCGTATTTGTTGGTGAGCTGGCTGCCCTGCGCTTGCATGACAGCAGGGGATGCGTAATTTTCAGACGCAATCAGCTCGATGTGATCTTCCTGGCGTTGGTTTTCGCTCTGGATCACAGACCAAAGTTCGGGGTCGGTGTGGGCAATGGTCGAAATGCTGCGGTCGAACATGATGTGGCAGTCCTGTGACGGATACGACCCGATTCAATTTGTCAGAACAAATGAAGGGCTGCCCAGGCGAGCGGCTGAAGCGGTGCGTCGTTCAGATCGGAAACATCGCACCGTCTGCGCTTCCCGGTGGTTGACCACCTCAGAACGGGCCGCTGCCCGCTCTTATCGCCAGTCGCGCAGAGCCCGAAAGTGTAGCGCTCGGTGCCGCTTTCGACGCGGCTGGGCGTTCAGCGGCGTGTTCGGTGCGTGTTTGGTGTGTGTTTGGTAGGGGAGCTCAGTTCACGTCCCGGGTCACAGCGCGGGACATGAAGGCAATTTGCTCGGCGCTCGGCTTGACCTCGGTTTTTGTCGGAACTGCTTCTGGGTCGGGTTTAAGTCGCGCAGCTTCAACGTTTGAGGATGAAGCCGTTGATCCAGAACCAACCAGTGCGGCGGGCGCAGACGGCGGTGCAAACGAAGAAGCGTTGACTGCGACCGTTTTGCCGCTGGCTACCATGCGAAGGTGGTTTTGCTCGGTCAGCACGCGAGCCGCGTAGCCGCCATCTTCGGCCAGATTTCCGGCCCCTACGTAAAACTTCAAGCCCGCTTCCAGGCTTCCTGCGCGGGCGATGCATTCTTTGAGCACCTGGACACCCACTCGCAAGTTGGTTACCGGGTCGAAGGCCGCAAAGGTGCCACCGAACGCCTCGTATTTTTGGTCGTGAACCTGTGTCATGACTTGCATCAAGCCTTGCGCGCCGACGTGGCTCTGAGCAAACGGGTTGAAGCTTGACTCGATGGCCATGATCGCCAGGATCAAGGTTGGATCCAGCTTCACGCGGTCACCCACGTACCACGCTTCCTTGACCAGACGGCTGATGGGCTCCGGTGCGACCCGATAACGTTTGGATATCCAGTGAGCCACCAGCGATTGCTGACGGTTCAATTCCTTGGGGTCTGACGCCGTAGCGCGCGCGATGGCGTCCGGCTCGCTCAACTCAGCGGCGAGTTTTACATCGGGCTCTGTGCGCGCCTCTTGGCGCGCCTGCAACCATCCCAAGGTGCTGGCTTCGATTTCATGGCGCAGATCGGTGCGGCTGCTGATGAACAGCAACCCGCCCACCACCACCAAACCCAGCACGGCGAAGGTGTTGTGGCTGACTTCCAGCAGGCCGTTGCCGGTATCGCGAGCAAAAACCTTGGCGGCGATCCGTGTGGTGCGCGCGATTTGCAGCAAATCTGCGAAAGAAGCCCTGAGGAAAAGCTTGAGAGCATCAAGGTTTGTCATGGTGTACCTGTCATGCATCAATGAAAACGGCGATGCGCGCGGTCTTCAAGGTGGCGGGGATAATTATGTGGACGGCTGCGGCCCGTGGAGGTTAAAGGCACGATGCACGCCAGCGGAACGGTCATTGACTGGTTTTTAGGGCGGTGAACGTTCACCGCCCGGCGACTTCGGGTTCACCCGTAGTACAGCAATTTCGGGCGATTCTAGAAAAGCTTTTCATAACTGGTCAAGCCTATCAAACACATGTCTAATTACTTTTTAATATGAAATATCGGGATTTGCGCGACTTTATGACAGGTTTAGAAAAGAGGGGCGAGCTCAAAAGGGTCGCAGAGCCAGTGTCTGCGCGGCTCGAGATGACCTCTGTCAGCGACCGAGTGCTGCGCGCGGCTGGCCCGGCTCTGTGGTTCGAGAACCCGGTCGGTTACAAAAAAGAAGGAAATATGTCGGCTCTGACCAATCTGTTTGGCACGCCCAAGCGGGTGGCGCTGGGCATGGGCGCGGCAGAGGTGAGCGAATTGCGAGATGTTGGCCGCGTGCTGGCCAGCCTGAAGGAACCTGAACCGCCCAAAGGCTTGAAAGATGCCGGCCGCTTGTTACATATGGTGAAGTCGCTGTGGGACATGAAACCCGCTGTAGTGCGCAGCGCGCCCTGTCAAGAAGTGTTGCTGCAAGGCAGCGAGGTGGATTTGGGCTTGCTGCCGGTGCAAACCTGCTGGCCGGGTGACGCCGGGCCGCTGATTACTTGGGGCTTGGTGATCACACGCGGGCCACAAAGTGGGCTGAATCCGCGCAAGCGGCAGAACTTGGGCATCTACAGACAGCAGGTGATTTCGCGAGATCAAGTCATCATGCGCTGGCTCGCACATCGCGGCGGGGCTTTGGATTTCCGCGAATTTGCACTGGCCAACCCCGGCCAGCCTTTCCCCATGGCGGTGGCCCTTGGCGCTGACCCTGCCACCATCTTGGGCGCGGTGACGCCTGTGCCTGACACGTTGTCGGAATACCAATTTGCTGGCCTGTTGCGCGGCTCAAGAACCGAACTGATCGAGTCTGGCGCGGGAGAGGGCGGCGTCATGTTGCAAGTGCCCGCCAGCGCCGAGATTGTTTTGGAAGGCTGCATTCCGGTTGCAACGCCGGGATTTGTGGGCGTCAGCGAATTCGGGGTGAAGCTGAAAGAAAAGAGCGGCTATCTGCACGCGCTGGAAGGCCCGTTTGGCGACCACACTGGCTATTACAACGAGCAAGACTGGTTCCCAGTGTTCGAGATCAAACGCATGACCATGCGGCGCGATCCGATCTATCACTCCACCTACACCGGCAAGCCGCCTGATGAGCCAGCCATCCTGGGCGTGGCATTGAACGAAGTGTTCGTGCCCATTTTGCAAAAGCAGTTTCCAGAAATCGTCGATTTCTACTTGCCGCCTGAAGGTTGCAGCTACCGCATGGCGATCGTAAGCATCAAAAAGGCTTACCCCGGCCACGCCAAGCGGCTCATGTTCGGCATTTGGAGTTTTCTCCGCCAATTCATGTACACCAAGTTCATTGTCGTGACCGACGACGACGTGGACATCCGCGACTGGCAAGAAGTGATGTGGGCTATCACCACTCGGATGGATCCGGTGCGCGACACCACGCTGGTGGAACACACGCCCATCGACTACCTCGACTTTGCGTCACCAGTCAGTGGCCTGGGCGGCAAGATGGGCAT
This sequence comes from Burkholderiales bacterium, assembly GCA_038241115.1. Taxonomy (GTDB): domain Bacteria; phylum Pseudomonadota; class Gammaproteobacteria; order Burkholderiales; family Burkholderiaceae_C; genus JANYJJ01. The sequence continues at coordinate 43,382 of JBBRGA010000002.1, forward strand.
GGACGCCACCAACAAGTGGCCCGGCGAAACCACCCGCGAGTGGGGTCGCACCATTACGATGGATGCGGCGGTCGAGCAAAAAGTCACTGCGATCTTCGACGACATCATGCGTTCCAGCGCAGTGAAATAAGCAGTTTCAGAATAAAACTGGCTTTGCTATAACGGCCGTCAAAGCTTAACTTTGCATTGCCTGCATGCAGGCAAATCCAGCGGCGCAGTCTCTGCGCCCTAAGGAGCCCCGGACTGAAAACCTCCGGAGCTCCGCACCGGCCACCTCGGTGGTCTGCCCCTCTCGCTGGCAACGGCGCGAGGGGTTCACTTTTTGGCGTCGCGCTTGTGCGGGTTCGGTTGCAAAATCGAGTCTGCGCAGCTTGCTGTCTTCGCAGTAGATCAGTGCTGCCAAACGCCGCCGAAGTCTGAAGACGCCCAACCCAAACCCCAAAGGTCTACATGAAGCTGTGCGTGATCAACCCCAACACCAGCGCCAGCATGACCGCGAAAATCGGAGATGCCGCGCGCGCTGTGGCCGCCTCGGGCACGCAAATCCTCGCCGTCAATCCGAGCTTTGGTGCCGCGTCCATCGAGGACCACCACGATGACGTTTGGGCAGCGGCGGGCGTGCTGGAACAAGTAGGCGCGGCTCAAACTGCCGGTGCTGATGCTTATGTGATCGCCTGCTTTGGCGATCCGGGCCTGCATGCGGCGCGTGAACTGGCGCGCGGGCCGGTGATTGGTATCGCCGAAGCGGCGTTTCACATGGCGACACTGCTGGCCACGCACTTTTCGGTCGTCACAACACTCAGCCGCACCTGTGTGATCGCCGAGAACCTGCTGCTGCAGTACGGATTTGAGCGCCGCTGCCGAGGCGTTCATGGCACCGACATTGCAGTGCTCGAACTCGATGACCCTGCCAGCAATGCCTTTCAACGCATTCTCAACAGCGCGCAGGACGCCTTGCGCACCGACCGCAGCGGTGCCATCGTCCTGGGCTGCGCAGGCATGGCCGATTTGTGCGCTGCCTTGCAGCAACGTCTGGGCGTGCCGGTGATTGACGGCGTGGCCGCAGCCGTGAAACTGGCCGAGAGCTTGGTCAGCCTGCGCTTGGCGACCAGCAAATTAGGCGACTATGCGCGTCCACTGACCAAAACATACGTTGGCTTGGCGGCGCCGTTTTCACCTGGCTGAAGTCACTTCGCCCTCACTTCGCCCAAGCATCTTTCAGCGTCGCCGTTCGGTTGAACACCAGTTTCCCGGCCGCGTGATCCACGCGGTCTGCCGCAAAGTAGCCGTGGCGTTCGAACTGAAAATGCGCTTCAGCACCAGCTTTCAGCACCGAAGGTTCGGCAAACGCGGTGACGGTTTTTTTGCTGTTCGGGTTGAGCACCGTCAAAAAATCGCGACCCCCCGCCTCGGGTTGCGCCTCTGAAAACAAGCGGTCGTAAAGGCGCACGGGCACGCATGCGCCGTTGCTCACGCTGACCCAGGTGATCACGCCCTTGACCTTCACTGCGTCTGCTCCGGGCGTCCCGCTTTTGGTGTCGGGCAGCACCTTGGCCAGCACCGCAGTGACCTCGCCGCCCGCATTTTTTTCAAAGCCTGTGCACTCCACCACGACGCCGTATTTCAGGCGCGCCCTGCTGCCCGCTTGCATCACACCGGCAGCGTTCACTGTGGGCGGTGTCAAGCGGAAGAAGCCTTTGCTGGGCACCTCCATAAAGTCTTCGCGCTCTATCCACACCTCGTTCGTCAGCATGAATTCGCGCTTGCCCAACTCGGGCTTGGCGGGATGAACGGGCGCGTGACAAGGCTCTTGAAACGCGTGGCTGCCGAACACGTCGGCAAAGTTGGTGAGCTTGAGTTTGAGCGGCTCCAGCACCACGCAGGCGCGCGGCGCTTGTGGGTCGAGGTCGTCGCGCAGGGCGATGTCCAGGCTGCTGTAGTCGATCCAGCCGCCGGCCTTGCTGGCACCGCTGCGCTCGGCCAGCAAACGCAGGCTGGCAGCGGTGTAGCCGCGGCGTCGCAAGCCCGCGATGGTAGGCATGCGCGGGTCGTCCCAGCCGTCCACATGACCCTCGTCGACCAACTGGCGCAACTTGCGTTTGCTGGTGACGATGTAGGTCAGGTTGAGCCGCGCAAACTCATATTGGTGCGGTCGCGGCTGCGCCAGCAAACCCAAACTGCACAAGTGGTCCAGCAGCCAATCGTAGAAGGGCCGCTGGTCTTCAAACTCCAGCGTGCAAATGCTGTGGGTAATGTTTTCCAGCGCGTCTTCAATCGGGTGCGCGTAGGTGTACATCGGGTAAATGCACCACGCATCGCCCGTGTGGTGGTGGGTGGCGCGTTTGATGCGGTACAGAGCAGGGTCACGTAGGTTGATGTTGGGGCTGGCCATGTCAATTTTGGCGCGCAGTACTGCGGCGCCGTCGGCCAATTCGCCGTCGCGCATTTCGCGCAGGCGAGCCAAGTTCTGGTCTGGTGTTTGTCCCCGGAACGGGCTGTTGATGCCGGGCTTGCCAAAGTCACCGCGGTTGGCGCGCATTTGTTCAGCGCTTTGCTCGTCGACGTAAGCCAAACCGGCCTGCACCAGGGCCTCGGCCGCGCGGTACATAAAGTCGAAATAGTTGCTGGCCTGGTAAAGGTGGCTCACGCCGTCTGCCTGCCAATCAAAGCCCAGCCACTTCACCGCGTCGAGGATGGCGTCGACGTATTGCTGTTCTTCCTTTTCGGGGTTGGTGTCGTCAAAGCGCAAGTGACAAACGCCGCCGTAGTCACGCGCCAGGCCGAAGTTCAAGCAAATGCTTTTGGCGTGACCTATGTGCAGGTAGCCGTTCGGCTCGGGCGGAAAGCGCGTGCGGATTTTGGCCGGGTCGATCGGGCCTGCGGCGTGGTGTGCCGCGTCACCCGGCGAGCCGCCGAAATGACGCTGGGAATACGTTCCCTCCACCAGATCGCGCTCGATGATCTGGCGCAAAAAATTGCTGGGTTTCAAGTCGGGTTCGGTCATGGGGAAGGGCGCTAAAAAACGGAGTCGAAGCGGGCGACCAAGCGGTCAAAAAAGGCTGTTTATTCTAAGTTGCCGTGGCATAGCATCGACGCTTTGGCGCCCGTTGTTGAACCTGTGATCCGACCGGGCCTTCCCTCGGAGACAAGCCACCTTGCTACCGTCATCACCACAAGCGGCTTTGGTCATGTGCGAACGGTGCGGGCAACTGCACCGCTGGAGTGCGCTTGGTTCGCGCTCAGTGGCGCGCTGTGTGCAGTGCGAAGCGGTGCTCGGCCGTGGACACCGCTTGAGCACGCAGGCTCTGTTGGCTCTGACCGTCGCGGCATTGCTGATGTTGCTGGTCACGCACCTGGCCAATGTGGCGTCCATCCGTTTGCAAGGACCCCTCCAATCCGCCACATTTCCGATGGCCATTGCCGCCACGTGGCGCGACGGTGAACATGTGGTGGCGGTGCTGGCGGCGCTGACGGCAGTGGTTGCGCCGGCTTTGTTCATCTTGCTGCGCCTGTATGTATTGCTGCCCATCACATTGCATCGGCGCCCGATCGGCTTTCGCACTTGCATGCGCTGGCTGCATCACGTCTCGCGCTGGAACATGGTCGAGGTGTTGACGGTGGCGGCGCTGGTGTCGCTGGTTCGGATTGCCGATCTGGCAACGGCCACGCCCGGCCCGGCGATGTATGCCATGGCAGTGCTGGCCTTGCTGCTGGCGGCCATCGAATCAGCCGGTGTGAAGCACTTGTGGCATGAACTGCCCCAAGGCTCGCTGTGATATTGGCCTCGCTGTGATGTCGGCCTTGCCGGTGGCACCTCCAGCATGACGCAGGCCTGCACTCAAGCGCCATTGATGCTGGGCTGCGAATGCTGCGGCTTGGTGTCCGAAGTAGACGACGTTCGGACAGTCAAAAGCGCCGTAATCAATGAAGCCACATTCAGCGACGCCGCTGACCTGAGTTGCCCGCGCTGCGGCGAGGCGCTGCATGCCGTCAAGCCGCACAGCTTGCAGCGCACTTGGGCTTACTTGATCGCTGCGACGCTGGCGTATGTGCCGGCCAATTTTTTACCGTTGATGAGCACTTCCAGCGGCTTTCGGCGCAGCACGCACACCCTGCTGGGCGGCATTTCCGCGCTGTGGCAGTCAGACGCCTGGGGCTTGGCCATGATTGTCTTCATCGCCAGCATCGCCGTGCCCATCTTGAAGATAGGCACCGTGGGGCTGTTGGCGTGGAGCGTGAGTTACGCGCCGCGCTGGCGGCAGAAGGAAAGGGCGCGCTTGTTTCGTTCGGTTGAAGCGGTGGGACACTGGTCCATGCTCGATGTTTACGTGGTGGTTTTGCTGGCGGCCTTTGTGCGCTTTGGCTCGGTGGCCAGCGTCAAACCTGAACCCGGTTTGCTGGCGTTTGCGGCGGTGGTTTTTTTGACGATGCTGGCCGCGCAAAGCTTCGATGCGCGCTTGATTTGGCCCGCTCTTGAAACGCAACTTGCGCCCGAACCCGCAGGCGCTTCCCCAACCGCTTCGCCTCTGTCTTCTCCAACGCCATGACCGAGTCCACGCCTTCTGAACCTGCGGCAGTTGCCCCTGCACAGCCGCCCAGTGCCTCAACCGAGCAGCCCAGTGCACTGGCGCAAACGGGCATACCCTCGCCGCTGATCCACCGCAAGAATCGCCTGCGCTTGTCCCTGGTGTGGATCGTTCCTTTGGTCGCGCTGGTGGCGGGTGGCGCTTTGCTGGTGCGCACCTTGATGGCTGTGGGTCCGCGCATCGAAATCGAGTTTCGCAACGCCGAGAGTCTGGAGCCCGGCAAAACAGAAGTTCGTTTCAAAGAAGTGGTCATCGGCCGGGTCGAATCGGTGTCGCTGCGTGACGACCGAACGCGGGTGATCGCCACGGTGCAGCTCGACCGCTCCGCGGCGGCCATCGCCGTTCAGGACACCGGTTTCTGGGTGGTGCGCCCACGCGTGGCATTGGCCGGCGTCAGCGGTTTGGGGACGCTGTTTTCGGGGGCCTACATCGGTGTTGACGCGGGCGTCATGACGCAGCCGCGCAAACAGTTCATTGGCCTGGAGGTGCCGCCCTTTGTGCTTCGCGGCGAGCCGGGCAGAAGCTTTGTTTTGCGCGCTCCCAACTTGGGCTCGCTCGATGTCGGCTCGCCGGTGCTGTACCGCCGCACGCCCGTGGGCCGCGTGGTCGGTTTCACGTTGCTGCCCGATGAAGACGAGTTGTCGGTGAAGGTGTTCATTGAATCGCCGTACGACCGCTTGGTAACCCCGCAGTCGCGGTTTTGGAATGCCAGCGGTGTGGACCTCACAGTGAGCGCCGGCGGTTTGACCCTGAACACCCAAAGTGTGGCCACCGTCATCGCAGGAGGAGTGGCTTTCGAACAAGCACCCGACTCTTTGAAGGCCGCCCCAGCTGCAGCCGGCGTCTCTTTTACTTTGTTCAACGACAGGCGCAGCGCCATGGCGCTGCCCGACGGTGCCGCCCAGACGCTGCGCCTTGTTTTCGACGGCTCGGTGCGCGGCTTGGCGGCTGGGGCGCCAGTGGACTTTTTGGGCGTTGAGATCGGCAACGTGCGCTCCATCGCGCTGCAAAGCGACTCTGCCGGTCAGCGCTTTCCGGTGCTGGTCACAGCCGACATCTACCCGATGCGTTTGGGCAATGCACGAGGTGCTGCGGCCGCGTCTGGCAATGGTGAACTGCAAAGCAACATCACGCTGTTGCAGCGGCTGGTCGACAGCGGCTTGCGCGCGCAACTGCGCACCGGTAATTTGTTGACCAGCCAGCTGTATGTGGCGCTGGATTTCATGCCCAAGTTGCCGCGCGTGGTGGTCTCCGCCAGCGACGGCGTCATCACATTGCCGACTGTTGCGGGCACCTTCAGCGAGCTGCAACCGCAAATTGCCAGCATTGTTCAAAACCTCAGCAAGATTCCTTTTCAGGCGATCGCAGATTCGGTGCAGTCGACTTTGCTCGAGGTCACCACCGCGGTAAACAGTTTGAAAGGTCTGACGCCTGAAGCGCAAAAAGCGTTGACCGGCGTGCAGGCCACGCTCACGGAGGTGCAGCGCACGCTCACCACGGCGCAGTCAACGATGCAGCGCCTGGACCGCAACCTGCTCAGCGAGGACGCGCCGATGCAGCGAAACGTCGAACAAACGCTGATGGAAGTGCAGCGCGCTGCGCAGTCGCTGCGCGTGCTCACCGACTACCTGCAGCTGCACCCCGAGGCCGTGCTGCGCGGCAAGCCCGCTGACCCTTCGGTGCAGGCTTTGCCCGCAGCTGCAACTGAGAAGAAAGCGCCATGAAACCCATCTTCAGATGCGCCGGTTGGGCTGTGTTTGCATCGGCCTTCACAGCGCTCAGCCTCCAGCTGAGTGGCTGCGCCACGCCGCCGCCCGTGCGGTTTCACAGTTTGCTGGCGGTTGACAGCGCTTCTCAAACCACGCCAGTGGCGCTGGCGAAGCCAGGGTTCTTTGTGACCTTGGCCGCCGTGTCCGTGCCGCCGCAAGTTGATCAACCTCAGTGGCTGATTCGCAGCGCTGACGGCAGCTTCAGCGTGTTGGAACAGGAGCGCTGGGTTGCGCCCCTGCGCGGCGAGCTGCAAGGCGCGCTGTTGGACCGGTGGTACGGCGGCTGGGGCGGGCGAGCGTTGCTGCCAGATTCCACAGACGCCGTCTGGCGGGTGAAGGTGGACGTGACGCGGTGGGAGGCGGTTCCAGGTCGTGAGGTCAGGTTGGAAAGCCGTTGGACCGCCACCTCGGGCTCTACCGTTTTGAGTTGCCGCTCGGTCATTCGCGATGCCACGCGCGCAGAGGATGGCCCTTTGATGTTGGCCTTGGCCGCGAGCCACCGACGGTCGGCCCTGCGTCTGGCGGATGAGGTGGCAGTGCGCATCCGCGAAATTCAGAAAGGGCAGCCCGCCGGCTGTGCCGATCTGCCGCCGTGAAATTGCCTGCCTGAACTTCAGGCGGCGTTGTAAGCCCAGCGCCCGGCCAAAGCCGCGACCGCACTGACGGCGGTGCCCCAGGCCATGTCGATCAAAGCCAAGCTGGTGGGCCAATCTTTCAGCGTGGCCAAGTTGGTCAGGTCGTAGGTGGCGTAAGCGAAGAAACCAAACATGGCGGCCTTGAGCGCCGTGTCGCCCCAGGCCGTTGACGCCGCGCCGGGGACCACCGCAAACACCATCAAGCCGACCGGATACAGCAGGTAGAACACAGCTCCCGCGACCAGCTTGGGTTCGCTGGCCATCAGGTGTCCGATGCCTTGTTGGTAGATGGGTTTGGCGATCAAGCCCAACCAAACCAGGTCAATGGCCACCATGACGAAAGTCGTGGCGGCGTAGGCGAGCAGAGTTTTTTGCATGGTGTGGTCAGCGCAGTTGGGACCGGTTGATTTCACTTTAGTTTTTTGGTTGCCCGCGTAGGACTTCGCTGATATGCAGGCCGTGTCGGCGCACGTACGCTGCCTTAGTTGAGTTTCTACATGCATCGAGGGTGCGCTTGTGGCGCCTAAAAATTTGCGCGACCCGAACCGACTCCACCGTACCCAACCAAACCGAACCGGACTTTGACGACATGAACACCTCCCACAAAACCGCCGCGCCTTTTGATCTGCGCTTTGCCGCACTCATATCCGCGTTCGTGCTGAGCGCTTGCGGTGGCGGCGGTGGGGGCGGTGCCATTGGCGGCGCTGCAGACGGGCCTTCGGTGTCGGCGGCGGAGTTGAAGGTCGATCCGAAATACGGACAAAAATTGGTCTTGGCGGTGAACGGAGCGGGCCTGGACAAGGTCGGCGCAACAGGCTCCGGGTGCAACGATTTCTCGTTGAATACCGCCGCTCCCTACATCAGCAATGCCAGCACGGCGTACTTTCAATGTTCAGTGACTGCCGTGGGCGCGGCTCAGATCGTGTTGAAGCGTGCCAGCGATGGCGCCACGCTGTGGACGTTTCCGTTAAATGTGCCGGCACCTCAGGTGACGATGACTTTCAGCAACGGTGCCGGCGTCGGCGGCAATGTGGTGGTCACGCTGGCGCCTGACAAAACACCGATCACGGTGGACAACTTCCTGAGGTATGTCAACGCTGGTTTCTACAACGGCACGGTCGTGCACCGCGTGGTGCCCCGCTTCATCGTTCAAGCGGGTGGATACGAAGGTGTGTTTTCGGGCGACGCCAGGGCGGCCACGATTCCGGCCATCAAAGCCAGCAGCGGCCCGATCGCGCTGGAAGTGAACAAGGGCTTGTCCAACACCCAATGGACGATTGCCATGGACAGGGTCAGCCCCGACCAACTCAACTCTGCCAGCACACAATTCTTTTTCAACTTGGTTGACAACATCGCGCTGGATCCCAACCCCACAGGTTTTGGCCATGCCGTTTTCGGCGCGGTCACTCCAGGCACCACTGCCACCGTTGCCGCAATTGCCAACCCGGCGCTCGCGCCGTGCGTGCCGCTCTTGGGGTTCTCGACCGCTCCAGATTGCACGCCCATTCCCAACGTCGTTCTGACCTCGGCCGTGCAAACGCGCTAATGCGGTAACGCGCTAACGTGGCAACGCGCTAATGCGGTCTCGGGGCGCGCCAGGCTTGCGCGAATCAGGCCGTGAAGATGCAGCCAGCGACGAATCAAGCCTTGAAAAGCGCCAGGTTCTTCAAGGCGGCAGAACCTGGGAAAACCTCGGCGTTCAGGCTGCGCGCATCCACGCGCAGGTGGTCGCTCAGCACGCCTTTGAGCACACTGCGGATGTCGGTGGTGATGCGCAGGTCGCGCCCTTCAAATCGGTCTTTTTTGGCCAAGCCGGGCCAATCTGCCCAGACCTTGCCACCCTGTACTTTGCCCCCCAAAACCAGTGCCACACCGCCGGTGCCGTGGTCGGTTCCTTGTGTGCCGTTGACCGCCACTTCGCGGCCGAACTCGCTGACCACCACGACCACCGTGTTTTTCCAGGCGCCGCTGGGCAGCAGTCCTTCGCGCAACGCTGCCAGGCCGCTGTCGAGTTGCCGCAAGTTGTTGGCAACGGGTCCTGCGGGGTTGGCTTGATTGGCGTGGCTGTCCCAGCCGCCGAGCTCCAACACGGCAGCTTGAGGGCCGTCTGCTTTTGCCAGGAATTCGGCAGCGCGCGCCGCGAGCACGGTGAAGTTGTTGCCCTTGGCGTTGTTTCGCTGCTCGGCGCGCATCTCTGCGCGCATGTCACTGTTCATGTCTGCGTTCAGGTTGCTGTCAAAGTGCAGCGCGCGCGCCCGAGACAAGGCTGCGGCCAGGGCCGGATCGTTGCCGTACATGCGTTCCATGCGGTTCACCAAGTCCACCGAGGGGTCGGGCGCATTGGACGGAGCCCAAGTGTCGATAGCGTCCGAGCCGCGCAGCACCAACGGCACGGTGGTGTTCAGCGCCAAGCCTTTGCCCTGCTGCGCGCGCAACGCGCGGCCCAGCCAGCCGGTGTTCAGCTCGTAAGGTCGGCCGCCGCCTGATTCAAGAACCTGCTGCGCGTCGAAGTGCGACCGTTCGCGATAGGCCAGGCCCACGGCATGAACCACGCCGAGTTCACCTTGCTGAAACATGGCGTGAACCTGGCTGAGGTTGGGATGCAGGGCAAACGTCGAATCCAGCGGCAAAACCGGTTGCGCGTACTGGGCCAAGCCACCACGCGCTGCGGCAAAGTCGGCGTCGCCCACGGCCGGCACGGCATACAGGCCGTCCATGCCGCCGCGCAGGATCACCATGACAAAGCGTTGCGCCTTTGCCTCCTCGGTTTTTGCAGCGTTCTTGTCGGTGGCCGCGAAAGTCAGCTTGGAAAAGGGCAGGGCGGAAGCCGCGCCCAGCAAGGCTTTGACGAGCAAGCGGCGTTGCGCTGAGGTGGTGGCTGTGGCTGTGGTGTTCATGGTGCGGGTACTTTTTTATTGCCGCTCAGCGGCGTTGAAATTCAGGCGACATCAGCAGCAGGGCCAGAGCCTGCGGCCCGTCGGCGGCGCGCTCGATTTGCAAGCGCGTGACCTCGCTCAGTTGTGCACCCAGGCTGCTTGACGCCAGCGCGCGCGCGTCCAGGCTGCGGCCCATGCGGTCGGCCACGCGGGTTGCCCATTCCATGCGTTGCCACACCGCCTCGGGCCCCAGCCAGTCGTCTGACTTGTCGGGCCAGCCCGCTGGCGACGGCGGCGTGTGCGGGCGTTGTCCCAGGGTGTTCATGACGCCCGCGGCATTCGTCACAAGGCCCGCGGCATTCGTCACAAGGCCTGCGGCATTCGTCACAGCAGCGCCTGCGCCGTTGTTCAGCGGTCCGGCGCCCGCGCGGTCTTCCAACCTCGCACCCAGTCCCAGCAGGCGCACCGTGGACACCACAAATTCTTCTGGCGTTTTCAGCTTGACGGCTTGCGGTGTCCAGGCCTCGGGGCTGCGTATCAGCTCGCGGTACACCTCGCTCAGTTGTCCGTGGCTGCGAAAGTAGGTGGCGGTCAGGCGCTCAATGACCGCGGGCGGCGGCTCGTCGGCAATGAAATGGCGCGCCAGTTTGGTGGCAATGAAGCGCGCCGTGGCCGGGTGTTCTGCGAGGTCGTGCAGCAGCGCCCGCAGAGCGTCAGGTCCGGCGTCGTATGTCTTGCCGAGGACAACTTTGATCCCTGGCTCGTGCCACGCCGCATCGAAGCGCTGTGTGGCGTCGTTTTGCTGCCCCACGCGCCAGCCCGTCAACACCGACGCAAATGCCGTGACGTCGGCTTGTCGATAGCCGCCCGGCTGATCGGCGCGGCCGTTCGCGGCGCCCAGGGTGTGCAACTCCAGCACCTCGCGTGCCAGGTTTTCGTTCAGGCCGAAGCTGCGTCTGGGCTCCAGCGACCCCGTTGGCTGGGCGGGGTTGTCGGCTGTACCTCGAGCTGCAATCTGCATGCGTCTGGCGGCGCGTTGCGCAAGGGCCGAGTTCGGCCCCGCCGATTGGTTGTTGTCCAAATAACGCAGCATGGCCGGGTGCGTGGTGGCCGCCACCAGCAGCTGCTCGAAATTGCCCGCGATGAAAGGCCGGATGGCGTCGCGCTCAAACGCGCCGACCAAACCGCGCACACTGCCTTTGGCCAACGAGACCGTGAAGTGGTTGGCCCAGAACCAGGCCAGTCTTTCTGCGAAGGGGCGCTGGGTGACGACGGCGGTGGCGAAGCGCGAGCGCACATCTGCGGCAATCACTTCGCGGTAGTGGCCAGCCAGCACCTGCTCCGCGGTCATGCCAGGTGGCGGGTTTTTGGCCAAGCGGCGGTTTTCAGCCTCGGCGGTGGCGTGTGCCACGGCTTGATCGGTGGTCATCAGGCCTTCTCCACGCGCCAGGTCGGCGGGGCCGATTTGCGCCAACAGCCAAGCTTGTGGGTTGCCCTGAATGGCGTTGAGCGTGGACTCGCCGAGGCCAAATCGATGTGCGGCAATGGCAGCTGCGTGATTCATGGTTTGTTCTCAAAGCGCCGATGCGGTGTTCAAACAACGCATCGCCACATGGTTCGGGACGACGCACAAACCCTGTTCGTTTTGCAAAGTTTTGTGCTGGTGCGCAGCAAGCGATTCGCACAAAAAAAGCGGCCCGGTGTTGCCACCGGGCCGCTTTGATTTTTACTTCGCAGGTTTTGCGTTGTGCCTTACCGATGCGCAGCGTTCGCCGCTTCCTTCAACGCTTCGATTTCGTTGCGGCGGCCGTCGCCTTGACCGCGGTTGCCGACATCGCATTGAAGTTTGCCTCAGCCACGTCGGTGGCTTGCTTGGTTGCTTTTTGCACGCTCTCGAACGCGTTGTTGGCGGCGGCCACAGCCGACTTCACCAACGACACCATGTTCTCCGAACCAGCTGGTGCGTTTTTGGTCGCGGTGTCGACCAGCGACATGAATTTCTTCTGCGCATCCGCAGCGGTCGACTCGGCCACTTTGGTGACTTCGGCAGTGGTGCTGGCGGCGATGTCATACAGGTGACGGCTGTAGGCAGCAGCTTTTTCGGCAACCGGTTGCAGCATGCCGGCTTGCAGGGCCATCAGCTCTTGCGCGTCTTTCACAGACAGCGTGGCCTTGGCGGTGTCGGCCATTTCGCCCATGGCGGCTTTGGCAACTTGCAGGTTCAGCTCGACCATTTTTTCCACGCCTTCGAAGGCCTTGCTGGTCAGGCCCATCAAAGTTTCGATGTTCGATTTGTGGGCGGCCATCATTTGTTCGGTGGTCATCATGTTTTTTCTCCAGTGTGTTGAAGGATTTTCAATTTGCAGTTTATGTTGCACTGCAACATAAACCGTAGTGTAGTGCGGCTTGGCTCGAAAGCAAGAGGTTTTTGTTGCAGTGCAGCAATTTGGAAGTGGCACTCTAAAAACCAAAGGCGCGCAGCCGTCGGCACAATCCGCGCCGATGCAAGCCTTTCACTCCGATACCTTTGTGCTGCCACTGCCGCAGGGCCACAGTTTCCCCATGAGCAAGTACCGCTTGCTTCGCGAGCGGGTAGAGGCCGAGTTGCCGCAAATTCAACTCCGCGAGGCGCCGGTTGCCAGCGACGGCGAGCTTGCCTTGGCGCACAGTCCCACTTACGTCAGTCACGTGGCTGAAGGTTTGCTCAGCCCGGCTCAGCAGCGTGAAATTGGCTTTCCCTGGAGCCCCCGCATGGTCGAGCGGGCGCGTCGCTCGGTGGGTGCGACCGTGGCGGCCGCTCGGGTAGCGCTGACAGAAGGCGTGGCCGCCAACTTGGCCGGCGGCACCCACCACGCCTGCGCCGACAAAGGTTCGGGCTATTGCGTGTTCAACGACGTGGCAGTGGCTGCACGGCTGATGCAGGCCGAAACGCACCGCCAGCATCGCCGCCTGTTGCGTGTGGCGGTCATTGACCTGGATGTTCACCAAGGAAATGGCACCGCGGCCATTTTTCGTGACGACCCGACGGTATTTACGCTGTCGATGCACGGCGAAAAAAACTTTCCGTTTCGCAAAGAAGCCAGCGACCTGGATGTGAATTTGCCTGACGGCTGCGGCGATGCGCAGTACTTGGTGGCTTTGGACGACGCGTTGAAACAACTGTGGGCTGCGCACGCCGAAGCGCTACCCGGACTGATTTTTTTCCTTGCCGGTGCCGATCCGCACGAGGGCGACCGCTTGGGCCGCCTGAAAATTTCAGCTGCCGCACTGGCCGAGCGCGACCGCGTTGTGTTCAACGCCGCACATTCGCGCGGCATTGCGCTGGCGGTGTCGATGGCCGGTGGCTACGGCAAAAACATCGCCGACACGGTGGACATTCACTTCCGCACCTTGAGGCTGGCCAGCGAACTGGCCATGTTCAAAAAAGACGCGACCGCCGAATGAAACAATGTGGCCTGAATTTGCAAGTTTTGAAGGAATTGTTTGATGTCCGCACCTATTTTTGAGACTTCTACGGACTGCGTCGCTGCTGTTGACGCTGCCATCACTTCCCGCGCATCGGTTCGGGCTTTCCTGCCCAAACCCGTGCCGCGCGAGGTGATTGAAGACATCTTGCGCGTGGCCGCGCGCGCACCCTCGGGCACCAACACCCAGCCCTGGAATGTGTGGGTGCTGACAGGCGAAGCCAAGCGGGCTTTGTCGCGCAAGCTGCAAGCCGTGCACAACGACCCGGCGGCGGCCGCCACCCACACCGAGGACTACGCCTACTACCCAACGCAGTGGCAGTCGCCCTTTATCGAACGGCGCCGCAAAGTGGGATGGGACTTGTACAGCTTGCTGGGCCTGGCCAAAACCGACAAGCCCGGCATGCACGCCCAACACGGCCGCAACTACGATTTTTTTGACGCACCCGTGGGCCTGATGTTCACCATAGACCGCGTCATGCAACAAGGCAGCTGGCTGGACTACGGCATGTTCATGCAAAGCCTGATGGTGGCGGCGCGCGGCCGCGGACTCGACACCTGCCCGCAAGCAGCTTTCAACAGCTACCACCGCATCATCCTGCCGCACATTGGCGCGCCCGCCGAGCACCGCCTGGTGTGCGGCATGTCGATGGGTTTTGCCGATACCTCGGCAGTGGCCAACACGCTCACCACCGAGCGCGAAGCGGTGGCCAGCTTCACCCGGTTTTTGGAATGACCGTTCTTAAAAACTCGGGCCTGGTGCGCGCCTTGGCGTTGGCGTTGGCACTTGCAGTGCTGCCGCTGGCAGTCCAAGCCGCCGAGATCGACGGCAGCCAGCTGTCGGCTTGGTGGGGCATTCCGTTCGCCGGCATGTTGCTGTCCATCGCTATTCTTCCGTTGGCGTTGCCGCAGATGTGGCATCACCACTTCGGCAAGATCGCCGCGGGCTGGGCGCTGGCATTGGCGTTGCCTTTTGGGTGGGTGTTTGGTCCCGGCGCTGTGGCCAGTACCGCAGTGCACACGCTGCTCAGCGAATACGTGCCTTTCATTATTTTGCTCACCGCGCTGTTCACCATTTCAGGCGGCATTTACGTGCGCGGCAACTTGCACGGCAGTCCGGCGCTGAATGTGACCATCATGGGCATTGGTGCGGTCTTGGCCAGCGTGATGGGCACCACGGGCGCGTCGGTGCTGTTGATACGCCCGCTGATACGCGCGAACGACAACCGCACCAGCGTGGCCCATGTGGTGGTTTTTTTCATCTTCATCGTGTCGAATGCGGGTGGCTCACTGACGCCGCTGGGCGACCCGCCGTTGTTCTTGGGCTTCTTGAAGGGCGTCGATTTCTTCTGGACGGTGCAACACATCTTTCCTGAAACGCTGTTTCTCATCGGCGCGCTGCTGGCGATCTTTTTTGCCGTCGACACATGGCACTACAAACGCGAAGGCGTCACCCGTACAGACCCCACGCCCGACTCCCCCAGCTTTGGGTTGGACGGCGCCGTCAATTTTCTGCCGCTGCTGTGCGTGATGGGTTTGGTGCTGATGAGCGGCACATGGAAGCCCGGTATTTCGTTCAACGTTTACGGCACCGAAGTGACATTGCCATCGCTGTTGCGAGATGTGGCCTTGGTGGGCGTGACCGTGTTGTCGCTGGCCATCACGCCTGCTGGCGTACGCGAAGCCAACCATTATTCCTGGGGGCCCATGCACGAGGTGGCCAAGTTGTTCATCGGCATTTTCCTGACAATGGTGCCGGTGCTTGCCATGCTCAAGGCGGGCGAGGCCGGAGCCTTCGCCGCAGTGGCCCGAGCGGTCACCGGGCCCGACGGCCAACCTTTGCCATGGGCCTACTTTTGGTTCAGCGGCATCCTCAGTTCCTTCCTCGACAACGCGCCCACTTACCTGGTGTTTTTCAATCTGGCAGGCGGTGACCCCAAGGTCTTGATGACCACCTTGGCGAGCACCTTGGCCGCCATTTCTGCGGGTTCTGTTTTCATGGGTGCCAACGGCTACATCGGCAACGCGCCTAACTTCATGGTCAAAGCCATCGCCGAAGACCGAGGCATCCGCATGCCGAGCTTCTTCGGCTACATGGGCTGGTCGTGCTGCGTGCTTTTGCCCCTGTTCGGGCTGATGACGCTGATCTGGTTCCGCTAACTCCTTGGCTTTGACAGGCTGACAAATGAAACCGAACGTTCTCGTTGCCCGTGCTGTTTTCCCCGAAGTGGTGGAACGCTTGCGCCACTATTTCGAGGTTGATGACAACCCGCAAGACGCTGCGCTGAGTCAAGCCGAACTCACCGAGCGCATGCACGGCAAAGTCGGTGCCTTCACCACCGGCAGCATTCGCATCGATGCCGAATTGCTCGACGCCAATCCGCAACTTCGCGTGGTCGCCAACATGGCCGTGGGCTACAACAATTTCGACGTGCCTGCCTGCACCGCACGCGGCGTGTTGTGCA
>JBBRGA010000003.1:0-53927 GCA_038241115.1 Burkholderiales bacterium
GTTTGCGATGCACGCTCCAGCGTTTCGGCCAGCTGCCCGCCAGTCTCAGACGCGATGCGCATGGCCGACACCGTCAGGGTGATGGATTGCAGTGGCACCCGGCGCCCCAGGTTGTCAAGCGCATCGTCCAGCGACACGCCCAGGCGCTGCTCGCGCAACACCATGTCGAATTCTTGCGACACCGGCGGCCGCGACTCGGCGCTGAGTTGCTGCAGGGCCTGCGTCAGGCTCACGCCCGCCTTCATGCCACCGGCCAGCGTCAGCAATGCGTCCGGCAATTGCTGTTCCAGCGCGTCAAGCCGTTTGCGTCGAAGGTGTCGCAAAACTTGTCGGGGCATGAAAGCGGCCGCCAGCAAGGCCAGCAGCGCCGTCACAACCGACCCGCTGAGCCACCACGCGGCCGCACCCGTCAGCAGCATCAGCGACAAGTTCAACGCGAACAGGCGCTCCGGCTCGACGAACAAAAAAAGCTCACGCATGCTGAAGTTGGTTTGCTGCGTGAACATGTGCCGGTAGCGTTGCAGGCCGCGCGTGCCGATGTCAAACAAAGACCAGGTGAGCAAGGCAATCGCGATGGCCACTGCCACGGTCACCGCCGCAATGGTGAGAGATGCTGCACTGTTCATGACGAGCGCTTGTCGAAGATATTCAAGTCGAGCTGCGCGCCTTGTTGGCGCAGCTCGTCATAAAAAGAAGGCACAGCGTCGCAGCCAGAAAAGTGACCGATGGTTTTGCTGTTTTCGGCGTAGCCTTTGTGCTCGAAGCGAAACAGCTCTTGCAATTGGATGCGGCCGTTTTCCATGCCGGTCACTTCCGTGATGCTGGTGACTTTGCGAGCCCCGCAGGAGAAGCGTGTTTGCTGCACCACCACGTCCACGGCGGAGGCTATTTGCTCGCGGATGGCGTTGATGGGCAAGTCCACGCCGGCCATGAGGATCAGTGTTTCAACGCGCGCCAAGGCATCGCGTGGCGTGTTGGCGTGCAGCGTGGTCATCGAGCCTTCGTGGCCAGTGTTCATGGCCTGCAGCATGTCAAGGGCCTCGCTGCCGCGACACTCGCCAACGACGATGCGGTCGGGTCGCATGCGCAGCGCGTTCTTCACCAGATCGCGAATCGTGATGGCGCCGCGGCCTTCTGCGTTGGACGGCCGCGCCTCCAGTGAAACCAAGTTGGCGTGATTCAGCTTCAGTTCGGCGGCGTCTTCAATGGTGATGATGCGTTCGGCTTCGGGAATGAAGTTGGAAAGCAGGTTGAGGAAGCTTGTTTTTCCCGAGCCGGTGCCGCCTGACACGATCATGTTCTTGCGGTGCTTCACGCAAAGTTGCAAGAAAAGCAGCATCTCTGACGACACCGAACCAAAGCCCACCATGTCGCCCGAATCGAGGCGTTTTTTGGGGAACTTGCGGATGGTCAAAGACGGCCCCTTCAAGGCCAAAGGCGGGATGATGGCGTTCACGCGTGAGCCATCTTTCAAACGCGCATCGACCAGGGGCGATGACTCGTCGATGCGACGGCCGAGCGGTGCGACGATGCGTTCGATAACGCCCAGCACCGCGCGGTCGCTGGTGAAAGCCAGCGGGTACCACTGCAATTTGCCGTCGCGTTCAATGTAGATTTCGTCAGCGCGGTTGACCATGATCTCGGTGACCGAGTCGTCGGCCAACAGCTCTTCCAGCGGGCCCAGGCCGATGGCTTCGTTGAGCACTTCTTGCGTCAGCGCGCGCCGGTCCAAGGTGTTTGGCAAGTCGGCCAGATTTTCCAGAATTTCACGAACCAGACGCTCGGTCTCCTTGCGCAGATCAACGTCGCTCATGCGCGTCAAGTCGTGGCGCCGCAAGTCGATGGTTTCGAGCAACTGATCGTGCACGCGCTTGCGCCAAGGGTGGCGCGCCTGGATGCGCAGCACCTCGGCCGCCTGGCTGGGCGTCATTGAGTTTTGCTTGACCTCGGCGTCTGACGCGCCACCCAGAGGCAGCGGCACAAGTGCGCTTTGGGGATCTGTTGGAAGCAGCGACTGCTGCGATTGCCGCAGTTGCTGCGGCGCAGGTCCTGCCGTCAGCGCATGCGCATGCGCATCAACGGTTGCGGTTTTGTCCACCGGGCGAGGCTGAACTTCTTGGATCCGCAGCTTGTAGCCGCCGATTTCGATTTGATCCGCGTAGGTCAACGGGCCGTGCCGCAACACCCTGGTTCCGTTCACGCGTGTACCGCGAAGCTGACTGGTGTCTTCCAGAACCAAACCTTGCGGCGTTCGCAGGATGCGCGCGTGCTGCGCGCCGATCAGCCAGCCCGACAGCACCACCGCGCAATCGCGCCCCGTGCCTATCAACACCTGCGGTGTGTCCACCCAAATTTCGGTGGTCTCGCCCTCGGAGGTTGTGGCGGTGACCACCAATGCTCCTGCGCTGAGCGGTGGCTGCATGTTCATGGCGCGGTGCTCTTCAGTGCTTCTGCGGTGGTGCGCAGCACCAAGCCGCCTTTGCCCACACGGTTTTTGGATACATCGGCAGTGGCTCGATCTGACATCAATGGGCTGGGCTGAGACTGGTCAAGAGGAGCCGCGGCGGGCACTGCAACAGAAACAGCCGCCGCGCCAGTGCCATCGCCAGCGCCTGGCTTCTCAACGCTCACGCCCGGCTGCAAAGGATCCGTCAGGAAAGGCGCCGGTCCCATGCGATCTTGCAGACGCTCGGTGGTTTTTCTGACGCGGTCCACCACCACCGGTGAGGTGGCTTGAATGAGCGTCGGTGTGACGAAGACAACCAGTTCGGTCTCTTTGTTTTGATATCGCTTCGACCGAAATGCCGCACCCAGGAAAGGCAGGTCTCCCAGCAACGGGACTTTGTCAACGTCGGTGCTGATGTCGCGCTGAAGCAGGCCCGCCAGGACGATGGTTTCACCAGCCCGGACGTTGAATTCGGTTTCGGTTTTTCGCGTCAACAGCGCTGGCCCACCTGCGGTTTCGATCGACTTGTCGACCGTGCTGACCTCTGCCGAAATTGCCGCCCGGATCACGCCTTGGTGGTCGACCTTGGGCAGGATGTCCAGCTTGATGCCGTAGCTTTTGAACTGCACCACGATGCCGTCGTTGGTTCTGACGGAGTAGGGAATCTCGCCGCCGGCCACGAACTTGGCTTTGGAGCCGCTGCGTGTGGACAGTTGGGGCTCGGCCAGGATGGAGGCCTTGCCCTCTTTTGAGAGCAAATTCAGTTGGGCGTTCAGCCCCAGGTTCAAGTACGAGATGGCGTTCAGACCGCTGGGGATGCTCAGTGGGAGGCCGCCAGCGCCTGTGATGGGCGGCGCATTGGCGGTGCCGGTGCGTATGCCGATCTCGAACGGTCCGCCATTGCCGCGGCGCGCGGGCGACCAAATGCCGCCGATGGCTGCACCTCCCGTGGGGTTCCATTGCATGCCGATGTCGCGCAGCACGGTGGTCGGGAACTCCACCACTTTCACGTCCATCATGATCATTTGCTCCCAACCGACGCGGTTGGTGAAGTTCACGATTTGTGGGTAGCGCTTGGACAGGTCGTCGACCTTCGCCAAATCTGCGTCAGACAACTCGTCGCCTTCGACAATGATGTTGGCGCCAACGATGGACGCCTTGGCTCTGGGGATGCCCGACAAGAAGGCTGCGATCTCGCGCGCGTGCTTCGACGTGTCCCCCGGAACGATGCTGATCTTCACGCGCTGATAGCGGCCGTCCGCGTTCCAGATGAACAGCGAGGATGTGCCCATGCCGTTGGCAAACAAGATCACCTCTTTGCTGTCCAACGCTGCAGCAGTCAGAAGCGTGCCGTTGCCCACCGCAATGCGCGCCACGCCGGGTGCTGGAAAAACACGCGACTCGCCCACAAACATTTCAATCTCGGCCGTTTGGCCTTCGTCGTCGAGTTTTCGCACGGGTGCGTAAGGAAGGTTCACCACCGCGGGCTTGGCCGCTGCTGTTCCTGAAGACTTGGCTTTGGCCGGCTTCAGGTTTTCTGCGTAGCCGTTGACTGATGTGTTGACCTGGCCATTGACCTGTGCATTGACCTGCGCTTTCACCGGCTCTTTGAGAAGGGCAGTGACCGCGGTCGTGAGCGCACCCGATTGATTTGCGGCTTGAGCTGTCGGCAGGGTTTGCGCCCACACCATTTGCCAGGCCGCGCAAAAGCACAGCGCCAAAACGTTTTGGGTTTTCATTGAGAGATCGCTTCCATGAGTGCTGCAGCAGTCGCGGCTGGGCGTGTTTTTGCAGCGGGCAAATCGTTGGCGCCGCCAGATGGCCTGATGCCGCCTTGACCGCCGTACAGCACCGGCACGCCGCCAGCTTCTGTGGCAACCGCCTTGTCTGAGAAGCCAAGCAAGCTCATCGCGTCTTTGCGGTTGTTGGTGCCCGCCACGTTGTCACCCGGCGCGCGCAGCAAGGCAGCCAGCTTGCCCACTTCACGTGCCGCCAACACCTGCTGCGCTTCTGCGGGCGAGGCGTCCAGGGTGATCGTGGTGTAAGTGCGTTTGCCGCCGTCTTTGACTTCGCCTTCCATCACCGCACGTGTGCCGGTGGCCAGCACCACCACGTTTTGCAGCAGCGGAAAGAGCATGGTGCGAGCGTCTTTTTTGACCGACGCCATCAGGTCAATTCGGTCACCCGGCTCCAACATGCCAGAGATGGAATTGACGTCGTCCACCGGAACCGTGATGGCACGGCGACCCGCTGGCAAGCGCGATGAAAACGATGGCGCACGCTGGCCTTCCAGCATCGACCACATCAACATTTCGCCGGCGTTGGCGGCATAGGCGAGCTTTTGGTTTTCAACACGCTCGAACTGCGCCGGCACCATGGCATTCGAGTGCGCCCACT
This sequence comes from Burkholderiales bacterium, assembly GCA_038241115.1. Taxonomy (GTDB): domain Bacteria; phylum Pseudomonadota; class Gammaproteobacteria; order Burkholderiales; family Burkholderiaceae_C; genus JANYJJ01. Next base: position 4,844 of record JBBRGA010000003.1, read on the forward strand.
CCGCAGGTACCTCGCGCACGGCGACCAGCGTCGAGGTCAGTACCGTGCCTTTGATCAGGTCGGACTTAGGTACCAAAACCTTCACCATCTTGGTGGCACGGCCCCGACTTTCGATGTCTTCCACTTGGCGGGTGATGTAGCGGTTCACGCCAAACGCGGCGAGCGCTCCCAGGCTCAAGGCCAGGACCAAGATCAACCAGCTTCGGTTCATTGCGAGCTTCATGGGTGTCTCATTGCGGTAAGGAAAGGGCGGTCAAAAATTTTGTGTACGCGATCTGGACCGAAGTCAGCACCAGTTCGACCGCAGAGCGATTGCCCTGGATCGGAACCGCGATAAGTGCCACCGTGATCGCGGCAAGCACCAGGTACTCGACCATCGATTGACCGGTGGTCAATTTGCGGATCGGTTTGCGTGTCGGCATGTGTGTCGGCTTGTGTGTCGGCTTGTGTGTCGGTTTGCCAACACACGGCGCCACCGTTTCGCAACCCGGGCCAAGCCTGCTGAAGCGTCGCTTCATTTGGCGTCTCGCACTCGGTTGATTAGCACCGAGCGATACGGTCCGGTGTCGGTGACGGTGACCACCGCTTCTTCGTCGTTCGAGGTCAGCGTCAGCAACAACGCAGGGCGTCCTGCGGCGGCGCTTTGGTCGTCCTTGATGACTCGAAACCCACGGCCCTGCAGTGCCCGCACGACATGGTCTCGATTGGCTTGAAGTCCGGCTTTGTTCGCTGCCACAAGCAGCATCGAATGTTTGCCAGCGTCGACAGACTGCATTTGCGACAGCACAGCGGTGTCGGGCGGCAGCAACTTTTCCGTGTCCAAGGCCACAGCGCTTTTGCCGCCACCGCCTTGCACCCGGTTGGTCATCACCGTGCCTTGCACCTGCCCGGGTGCTGTGGTTTTGAGCTGAACGGTGTGAAAGTAATTGGCCTGTTGCGAAGCCATCACAAAGTTGCCCGCGACCCTGTTTTCAACGCGCCGTCCGCCGAACTGCCGACGGTAAAACTCAATGACTTCTGCTTCGTCGCCACGAACTTCAAATCGGCTCACGCGGGCCGGAACACCGTTCAAAACCATGTCCTGCGCCACCGTTTGAACGCGAGCGCTGTCTGGGTATCTGAGTGACGGCCACGGCTCTGCGCTTGCCCTCGTCCCGCAGAACAAGGAGCCAAGGCAGCAAGCGGCTGCGATGAACTTTGAAAGCGTTCCCATGCTCAGCAGCCCCCCACCAAACGGTCGCAGGGCACGATGTCCCAATCGAACTCGCCCAGCCTGAGGGCAGGGTCGAACACCAAAGTGGGCAGCGTCCCGATCACGTTCACAAGCCCGCGGACTGCACCCATGGGATAAGCCGGGAACGATCCCTCGATGCGCCCGCGCACGTCTGACGCGTTGCCTGCGGCCCAGGTGTCAACAGCAATCACGGTGTTGCGCGTGATTTGCACATTCAGTCCAGGGAAAAGAATCACGCCGCTGGCGGCAGCCGGAATTACCGTCACTCGCCCGTTGTAAAGGCTGTTGCTGGTCAGACCGAGCGAATTCGACAGCAACGCAAGAGGCAGCGCGTTGTCGGCAGCAGAGGTCAGTTGCGTGCCGACGTTGGCGTCAAAGTTATCGAGCAACGGCGCCCCGTTGCCGTCTGTCCACAAGGTATTTCGGCTCGCGGCAAAGTTGCCGGCCACATCACCTGTTTTGACTGGCGCGTCGCTGTTGCTGAAAAACCGCCGCCGGACGTCGGCCGCAACTTCGCTGTCACTTTTAGGGGCGCCTGTTTTGGGCCGAACCGTCGCCTCAAATGCCACATAGCGGCTCGCCGCCTCGGCGGTTTGCATCAGGTCGATGTACTTGCCGAGCAAGGGCACGGCCAACACCAAAGGCACCAACACCAGGGCCAGCACCACGAATTCGGTGGTGGCTTGGCCGCACTGCTTGAAAGCCTGGCAGTCAGCGCTAAACCGCAGGCTCATTTGGCCGCCTTCAAACCAGGGTCTGTGTGCTCGCGCATGACCATTCCTGCTGGCCCATCGAACACGCCGCTGTCGATGAGGCCGCTGGGAATCAGTCGGGTCGCCTCGCGCGATTCAGAAATCTTTTTCCCTTGCACCCACCACGTCGAAATGCCTTTGAGTGCGCGGCCTTCCATGATTTTGGGCACCTTTTCGTTGTCGGCTGAGGCATAGCAGCTTTCGCTGGTCTGGTCCTTGGTGTCCAGCAAAGAAGGCACAACGACGCAGGGCAAACCCAGCACTTGGCCCACACCAGTTCCTTGACCGGGCTTGAGAATGAACCTTGAATCAGCGGGTCCGAACCGGGTTCTGAAGTCGACCATGGCCGCGGTACGCAAATTGGAAATCAGCCCCTTCTTTGTCTCGAATTCATAAGTCGCGTTGACGGTCCTTTCGGGCCGAACTTTGCTGATCGCCACGCTGGTGTGGACGCGAACTCGATACTGGCCACCACAAAATTCTGTTTTTTCTTTCGGATCGTCAGAGCCGTTGTCATACGTACGGAACTCATAGAAGTGGTACCGCATGTGCTTGGCCAGAATCGTGACGCTTCTGTTTTTAAGCGGCTTGTCCCAACCGTCAGCGAAAGTTGGCGTGGCGGTTGTCGTTCCCACCTTGCGGTACAACTCGCATTGAGATTCGACAAAATTTCTCCAATCTGGAGCTGGAGATTTTTGGCCTGCAAACTCCAGGTAGACGACGGCCTCGCTGACGCCTGTCAGCTTCACTTCGTATCCGAGCTGAGGAACGATCGTCACCGGCGCATCGACGTCGCGCTCAGCGAAAACTGGCGTTGTCAAAGTCAGCCCGATGGCGAGCAGCAGGCCGGGTGTTTTCAACTTGTTCATGGAAGCGCCAAGCCGCCCTGCAAGGCCGCCGAGTAAGCTTGATCGGCAAGCGTAGGAGCCACCAACCTGACGCGCCAATACGGGTTGTACAAACTCGCCAGCTCGCTTTTGCCGTCGGCGCGAGGCGCAATTCGGTCGAAGAAAACCTCTGCGCGCGACATCGCCGCCAACTGTCCGCCTGCGGGCCGGTTGCCGTACAAATCCAACGCACCGGTGGTTTTAAATTGGGCCGCGTTGTTCGAGGTCAGCGTGCTGGCGTGATTTTTGGTGACGCGAACCGTGACGCCCGTGGTTTGCACGCGGTCGGGGTCTAGGTCGGCAACGTCGCGGCTGTCTGGGATGCCGCTGAAGCGCGGTGCAGAGCGCATTTCCGAATCGGCGACGCCGGCAGTGGTTGCGTTTTCGGCATAAGCGTTGCCGTGGTATCCGCGACCGGCATCACTGCCGTCTGCCGATGCCAGGGCAGCGCCTTGACCCACTGGCACCCGAACGTCACCGCACCAGCTCAAGCGAAACTTGCCGCAGCCAAACCTTTCGCCGTGCAGTTCGAGCGTGTCAACGGCGCGCCATTCGTCGAACCCGATCAGCTCGGTGCCGCCGCGTTTTTTCAGCGCACCATCGCGGCGAAAAAAGGGAATGTTGAACGAGCTCGCCTCCCAGTTGCGTTCACGCGTGAACGCGTCGCGCGATCGCGATGTGACGTCTGCCATGCGGCCACGCAAATCTCCCGCTGACGCATTGCGCGCATAGCTGTTCGTGAACGTGGCCATGCCAAGCGAAACCGGCACGACGGTCGCGTTGAGCGCAGGGTCCATCGTCTGCACCACACTTGAAGCCAGCGCCTGTTGTCTCAACCCGGCGACCTGCTCGAGCTGAACGGCCTCTTGCGACAAAGCAAGCACCTGCACGACGGGATCGATTGTCGAGACCGTCGCGTCCAGCGCGGCGTTGACCAGCCTTGCGTACTCCGCTGGTTCCGTTCCCGAAAGAGCACTTAAATAGCCAGCGCCCAAAAACGCGGCATCGAGTTGCAAGACTTTAAGGTTGGGCAACACGAAGAAATTGATCTCTGCTGCAGCCGCTGGATAGCCCGTAACAGCTGTTGCGAAGTAGTTCGTCCAAGACGCCAGGCTCACCATTTGCGCGATGACAATTTCATTCGCCACCATGGCACGGTTCAGGTAAGCGCTGTAGTTCAGCGCCCGTGCTTCTGCAATGCCGGCGCTGTAGGCCGCAGCGTCGGCCGCATTGGTGACCCTGATCTTTTCAGTGACGCTTTGACCGCTGTTGACCATCAGGTAAAGAAATGCCGCAACGATCAACAGCAGGCCCAGTGCCAGCGGCAGTACCTGACCGCGCGCCCACTTGGCGCCCGCCGATGACACTTCACCCGTGGGCGATGTGACACGCGGTTGATTGGTTCTTTGGGCGCGGCGATGCAGCGCCAAAAAGGATGCGCCGAGCAACGCCATTGCCAACGGCACCGCATCGCCCCAGCGCGCATACGGCGTCAAACCAGCGCGGGTTTCGATGCGCGCCGAACCCACTGCGTCCGTGCCCGTCTTCAACTCTGAATGGACGCCACCGAATGCCGTCACGGCGAAAGTGCCCGCACTGTCCGACACCCTGAGCACAGGTTTCTGCAGCTCCATCGCGCGAACCTGCGCCAACGCCTTTGCTTGACGCGTCAATTGCGCGGAAGCCACGGCGCTGTCGTTGGTCATGTTGATCAAGAAGTCAGCAGTTGCTGCGCGCTGTCGCCACGCGTCTGCGTAAGCCGCCTCAATGCAGATGGCGACAGCGGCTCGGTGGCCCGCCAACAACAGCGGCTCCTGCACGGCCTCAGCGCGCGTTGTTTGCGCCAGTGGGTGGGGCAGCACGCGGTTGACCCAAGCGCTGAGCGTATCGTTCAACGGCAGAAACTCGCCGAAAGGAAACAGCTTCGACTTCAGATAGCGCTGTTCGCCCGAAACTCCCACTGCCAAAGCGCCGTTGTAAAAACCGCTCGCCGCGTCATCAGCGAAATACATCCCGATCAGCACGTCCGCGGCGTTTGCGCCAAGCGAGGAATGCAAATCTTGCAGGTACGCCGACGACAGAGCTGCGGGTGTTGTTTGCAGCGCCAGTTCCGATGTCACGATCAGGTTCGTGGCCGCCGCCCGAGCCGTGTCCGAGATCGTTGCCAGCGTTTTTGCGACCGCGATGTCGTCAGATGCATCACGCTGTTTGGAGTGGGATGCGCTTTGAATCATGGTGGCGGTGAGGGTTCCGGACGGCGATGTCCATTCCAAGTGCCCGACTGCCAAAAGTCCGATCATCACGACAGCGCAGATTGCCGAGCGGCCGCGTTGATACCGGGATGGACTTGCGCTTTGCACCGAGCTTCGGGCCGAATGCTGGACGGTCCAACTCGCCGCGCAAAGGCCAGAAAGCGAGAACATCAAACCGCCAGCCAAAAGCACGCCGCCCAACGCAAGCGCTCCGCAGAGCGGTCCGCCCGAAGCCTGCGCGTAGCCCACGCGTATCCAGGGAACAGACAGTTCGCTCAACGAAAAAACCCACTCGTGAACGACCCATGCGCATGGCAGTGCGATTCCCAGTCTGAACAACGGGCTCGAGACAAAACGAAAGCACAGCCAAGCGCAAGTGCCTGCGCTGACGGCGCTTGCTGCGATGAGAAGAGAGACGGGGACAAGCGTGAGCGCGCGAGCCGGCTCTGGCACGTTCAGCGCAAACCCTGCAAGGCCGGCGCTCATCATCGCGGCCGTGAAAATTGAAAGCGAGGCTGCCGCAGTCGATGCCCGGGTGGATCGAGCCGATAAAGGGAGCAGCAAACAGAAGAGGCAGATCTGCACGACCAGCCAGCTCGCGGGCAAGCCGAAGCTTGCGCCAGCGACGAGGCCCAAAGCCCCACTGGCCAGATTGCTGCGAGAACTGCCCAAGGAATTCAAAACTGCCACCTTCAGGGTACGGATGTTTCGGCTCGATTTCGCAGGCGTTCGCCTGACTTTCAGGTGTCTGCGCAGGCGGATGCCGGCTGGCGGAGTTCAAACCGGCGCATCGAACGCGCCTGCAGGTCCCCCGATCTACTTCGCGGCGTTGCCGGTGTAGGTGTCCAAGTTGCGCTTCACGTTGGCCTCTGTGGCCGCCGCTGTTGCAGCGGTCTGGGCTGCCGTTTTCGCAGCCGTTCCGTCGCTGCCGGCGAGTTCGTTGGCGATGGCCGCCGTCTGATTTCGCACGGTATTTCCGAAGAACTGATAAACCGCAATGGCCGCAATCGCGATGAGCGCCACGATGATGATGTATTCGGTCATGCCTTGACCGCGCTGCTTGAATTTGGACTGAAGGGACATGAGAACTCCGCTGTTTGAAATCTTGAGAATGTTCGACCAGACGTCGAGAAACAAAGATTACAAAATGTGACACTCTGCGGGAATCCCTCATTCAGGGTGGTCTTGCCTTGCGGGGTGCCAGACGGGGAAGGTGACTTGAGACATTTCCAGGCTGGTCTGCACGGTTGCGCTGCCCCTTTTTTCATCACACAGAATTTCAGAATCACGCGGCTAAGTGATTGATTTACATGGAGAATCGGTACGAAAAGCGTTTGACTTGCGGATTTTTCGGCTGGTCTCTGTCACCAATTCATCGCCATCCTTTTCTCAAGCAGTCGATGTTTGTCGTTCTGCTTTCTCCTTCGCTTTCTTGAGCGGGGTCGGAGCCTTTGATGTCACTGTTTCCTCAAGACGCTTTGAACCCAGGTGTTCGCAAGCGCGAAGTGTTTGGTTGGGCAATGTATGACTTCGCCAACTCTGGCTACACCACCGTCGTTCTGACGGCGGTATTCAACTCTTACTTTGTGGGCGTGGTGGCACAAGATGCCGCGTGGGCCACGTTGGCTTGGACTCTGACTTTGGCGTTGTCCAGCCTGATCGTCATGGTGGCAATGCCCGCCGTCGGGGCCTTCGCCGATCTGCGCGCAGCGAAGAAAAAAGTGCTCGCGCTGGCGACGGTCGGGTGCGTAGCGGCGACGGTGTTGTTGGCCACCGTGGGGCGCGGCGACTTGGCTTTGGCGGTGGTGCTCATCATTTTGTCCAACACTTTTTACTCAGTGGGGGAGTCGATGACGGCTTCGTTTTTGCCTGAACTGGCCAAGCCCTCCGCCATGGGACGTGTGTCGGGTTGGGGCTGGAGCTTTGGATACCTGGGAGGCATGTTGTCTTTGGGTTTGAGCTTGGCCTACGTGCTCTGGGCTCAGGCACGCGGCGAAAGTGCAACCTCGTTTGTGCCAGTGACCATGCTCATAACCGCTGGGGTTTACGGCTTGGCCGCTTTGGTGACGTTTGTGCTTTTGAAAGAGCGCGCGGTGGCGCAGCCGCAGTCTGCGGACACGGGCGGCTTTGGCGCTTCATGGCACCGGCTGAAATTGACCTTGCAGGCTTCGAAGAAGTACTCAGACTTTCGTTGGTTGTTGGCCTGCGGCGCGTGCTACCAAGCGGGTATTTCCGTGGTGATTGCCTTAGCGGCGATTTACGCCGAGCAAACTTTGGGCTTCAAACAGTCGGACACCATGGCGTTGATCTTTTTGGTCAATATCGCCGCCGCGTTAGGGGCGTTTGCCTTCGGCTACTGGCAGGACCGCATCGGCCACAAGTTGGCTTTGGGCGTGACCTTGGCCGGTTGGGTTCTCATGACGGTGCTGGCCGCATTGGCGCAGACCGCCACCTTGTTTTGGGTCGCAGCGGTGATCGCCGGCTTGTGCATGGGCTCCAGCCAATCGGCGGGCCGCGCCATGGTGGGTTTGTTCGCGCCGCAAAAACAACTTGGCGAATTCTTCGGTCTGTGGACGTTTGCAACGCGCCTGGCTGCCATCGTTGGGCCTATCACTTACGGGGTCGTCACCGTGCTGACGCAAGGCAATCACCGCATTGCCATCGTGTCGACGGCAGCGTTTTTTCTGATGGGCTTGTTGTTGCTCTGGCCTGTCAACGTGGCCCGCGGCGCTGAGGAGGCGCGGTCTTCGGTGTGAGTGAGATCAGATCGATTGGCCGTCTTTGCTGAAAGTAAGCCTGCGGCGCAAGCAACTCAAATCGCCTTGCTCTGACTTGCTTTCGGCGATCACCCTGAGCACGGTCGTTCTTTTTAAGGGCATTTTTATGGCTTTCGGCCTGCATCACTCGCAGCCAAGCCCGGCGCTACTAAACTCGCAGTTGGTTCGATGGACACGCTTTAGGAGTGCTCGATATGAAGGTGCTGGTTCCCGTTAAACGGGTCGTGGATTACAACGTCAAAGTACGCGTCAAGTCTGACGGAAGCGGCGTCGACATCGCCAACGTCAAGATGAGCATGAACCCGTTTGACGAAATTGCCGTAGAAGAAGCGGTCCGGCTTCGCGAAAAAGGCGTGGTGACCGAAGTGATAGCCGTCTCGTGCGGTGTCGTTCAGTGCCAAGAAACCCTGCGCACGGCCATGGCCATCGGTGCCGACCGCGCCATCTTGGTCGAAACCGACGTCGAATTGCAGCCACTGGCGGTGGCCAAATTGCTCAAGGCGCTGATGGACAAAGAGCAGCCGGGCCTCGTCATTTTGGGCAAGCAAGCCATTGACGACGACTGCAACCAAACGGGTCAGATGTTGGCCGCTTTGGCCGGTCTGCCACAAGCCACTTTTGCGAATAAAGTGGAAGTCGCGGATGGATACGCCAATGTGGTTCGTGAGGTCGACGGTGGCCTGGAAACCTTGAAGATCAAGCTTCCCGCCATCATCACCACTGATCTGCGCTTGAACGAGCCGCGCTATGTCACGCTGCCCAACATCATGAAGGCGAAAAAGAAAACGCTGGATGTGTTCAAGCCCGCCGATTTGGGTGTGGACGTGACGCCGCGCATCAAAACGATCAAGGTCAGCGAGCCGCCCAAACGCAGTGCTGGCATCAAGGTGCCCGATGTGGCCACACTGGTTTCTAAACTGAAAAATGAAGCAAAGGTGATTTGACATGACCTGCTTGGTAATTGCTGAACACAACAATGCGGCCGTCAAAGGTGCGACGTTGAACACCGTAACCGCCGCGTTGAAATGCGGCGGCGAAGTTCATGTGCTGGTGGCTGGCGAAAACGCCGCCGCGGCTGCTGCCGCTGCCGCTCAGATCGTAGGCGTCAGCAAGGTGCTGCACGCTGACAGTGCTGCCTTCGCCCATGGCTTGGCAGAGAATATGACCGCGCAAATTTTGGGCATGGCATCAAGCTACAGCCACATTCTTTTTGCGGCCACCGCTTCAGGCAAGAACATCGCGCCCCGTGTGGCAGCCATGCTCGATGTGGCGCAAATTTCCGACATCATCCGCGTCGAAAATGCCGACACGTTTGACCGCCCCATCTATGCGGGCAACGCGATCGCCACCGTTCACAGCGCTGAGTCCACCAAGGTCATCACCGTGCGAACCACCGGGTTCGACCCAGCCGCCGCTGCTGGCGGAAGTGCCACGGTCGAAGTGCTTGCTGCCGCGGCAGACGGCGGTTTGTCCACCTTCATGGGCAGCGAGATTGCCAAGCTCGACCGCCCTGAGTTGACTGCAGCCAAAATCATCGTGAGCGGTGGTCGCGCCATGGGCAGCAGTGACAAGTTCAATGATGTGCTGACACCGTTGGCCGACAAATTGGGCGCAGCACTCGGCGCCAGCCGCGCGGCGGTGGATGCAGGTTACGCGCCAAATGACTGGCAAGTGGGTCAAACCGGCAAGATCGTCGCACCTCAGCTCTACATCGCTGCCGGTATTTCGGGCGCCATTCAACATTTGGCCGGCATGAAGGACAGCAAAGTAATCGTTGCCATCAATAAAGATCCGGAGTCGCCCATTTTCAGCGTGGCCGACTACGGTTTGGAAGCCGATCTGTTTGTAGCCGTTCCCGAATTGGTGGCAGCTCTTTGATGCCACGTTAGCCCAACAGAACCCGTTCGCCGCAAAGCAGGGCCAACGGGTTTTTTGTTGCCCTGAACCCATTTCGGGGCAGCGTTAAAAAATCAGTTTTGAAAGACACCTCATGAGCTACGTTGCCCCCGTCAAAGACATGCTGTTTTGCATGAAGGAATTGGCCGACCTTGAAGAGGTCGCGAAGATCCCAGCGTTTGAAGATGCGGGTCTCGAAACCGCGCAGGCCGTGTTGGAAGAGTGCGCGAAGTTCACTGAAGGTGTGCTGGCGCCCTTGAATTGGGAAGGCGACAAAAACCCGTCGAGTTGGAAAAACGGCGTCGTCACCACCACGCCTGGTTTCAAAGACGCATTTCGACAGTTCGGTGAAGGTGGCTGGCAAGGTTTGCAGCACCCGGCCGACTTCGGCGGTCAGGGCTTGCCCAAGACCATCGGTGCCGCGTGCATCGAGATGATCAACAGCGCCAACATGAGCTTTGCGCTGTGTCCCTTGTTGACCGACGGCGCAATTGAAGCGTTGCTCACCGCGGGCAGCGACGAACAAAAAGCCTTGTATTTGCCGAAAATGATTTCGGGCGAGTGGACAGGCACCATGAACCTGACCGAGCCGCAGGCCGGCAGCGACCTTGCCATGGTGCGCACCAGGGCTGAGCCGCAGCCTGACGGCAGCTTCAAAATCTTTGGAACAAAGATCTACATCACCTACGGCGAACACGACATGGCGAGCAACATCGTCCACCTCGTGCTGGCGCGCGTGGTGGGTGCGCCTGAGGGCGTAAAGGGCATCAGCCTGTTCATCGTGCCCAAGTTCAGGGTGCATGCAGATGGAACGTTGGGCGATCGCAACGATGCGCATTGCGTCAGCATCGAGCACAAGTTGGGCATCAAGGCCAGCCCCACAGCGGTGCTTCAATTTGGTGACCACGGCGGCGCTATCGGCCAACTGATTGGCCAGGAAAATCGTGGCCTCGAGTACATGTTCATCATGATGAATGCGGCCCGTTACGCGGTCGGTGTGCAGGGCATCGCGGTGGCTGAAATGGCCTACCAAAAAGCGGCCCACTACGCCAAAGACCGCGTGCAGAGCCGCCCCGTAGACGGATCGACTCCCGGCAGCGCCACCATCATTCACCACCCCGATGTGCGCCGCATGTTGATGACGATGCGCGCCTACACCGAAGGCTGTCGCAGCATGGCTTTTGTTGCGGCGGCGGCGTTTGATGCAGCGCATCACCACGCTGATGCCGAGGTTCGCAAGCAGAACCAGGCCTTCTATGAATTCATGGTGCCTCTGGTCAAAGGCTTCAGCACCGAGATGAGTTTGGAAGTCACAAGTCTGGGCGTGCAAGTTCACGGCGGCATGGGTTTTATTGAAGAAACGGGTGCCGCGCAGTACTACAGAGACGCCAAGATACTGACCATCTACGAAGGCACCACCGCGATTCAAGCCAATGACTTGGTGGGCCGCAAAACAGCGCGCGACGGCGGTCGTACGGCCAAAGCCATTGCCGACCAAATAGCTGCCACCGAAGCTGCACTGATGGCCAGCGGCACCGCTGTGGCTTTGACCATGCACAAGCGGCTGAGCGCGGCCCGACATGCGTTTTTGAGTGTGGTCGACTTTGTTTGCGGTGCCAGCAAATCCGACCCCAACGCTGTGTTCGCAGGCTCGGTGCCTTACCTGATGCTGGCGGGCAATGTGATGGCCGGCTGGCAAATGGCGCGCTCGCTGTTGATTGCAGAAGAGCAACTGGCCGTGGGTGCAGGAGACGCCTCATTTTTGAAGGCAAAGATAGCCACTGCGCGCTTCTACGGCGACCACATTTTGAGCAAGGCCTCGGGCATGCGCGACGCCATCGTCGAGGGCGCGGACAGCGTTACCGCCATGGCGCTGGATTCGTTTTAACGAGGCCTTTGGCCACGTCTTCATTTGAGTTTGTTTAAACCGGAGTTGCTTGTGACTTTGCCCGCCGTTCTGCAAAACCTGCCCTTGCCCATCATCGGCGCGCCCTTGTTCATCATCAGCACGCCGAAGCTGGTGATTGCGCAGTGCATCGCCGGTGTCGTGGGCTCGATGCCCTCGCTGAACGCGCGCCCTGCCGAGCTGCTCGACGATTGGTTGGCAGAGATCACCGAAACGCTGGCCGCCTACAACAAAGCGCATCCTGACAAACCTGCCGCGCCTTACGCCATCAACCAGATCGTCCACAAAAGCAACGACCGTTTGGACGCTGACATGGCTCTGTGCGCCAAGTACAAGGTGCCCCTCATCATCAGTTCGCTCGGAGCGCGCACCGATGTCAATGATGCGGTCCATGCCTGGGGCGGCGTGGTGATGCACGACATCATCAACAATTTCTTCGCCAGAAAGGCGATAGAGAAGGGCGCTGACGGCCTCATTGCGGTGGCCGCTGGTGCGGGTGGTCACGCTGGCGTGAAGAGTCCGTTTGCGTTGATCCAAGAAATTCGAGAATGGTTTGACGGCCCGCTGGCGCTCAGTGGCTCTATCGCCAGCGGCGGTGCCGTGGCCGCTGCTCTGGCCATGGGCGCCGACTTCGCCTACATCGGTTCGGCCTTCATTGCAACCGACGAAGCCCGCGCGGTCGACGGTTACAAGCAGATGATTGTCGAAAGCTCCAGCGATGACATCGTCTATAGCAACCTGTTCACAGGCGTTCATGGCAACTACCTCAAGGGCTCGGTTCGAGCTGCGGGCATGGACCCCGAGGCGTTGCCAGAAAGTGATCCGAGCAAAATGAATTTTGGTGGTGCTGCCACCAAGGCCTGGAAAGACATTTGGGGCTGCGGCCAAGGCATCAGCGCGGTCAAAAAAGTGGTGCCCACGGCCGAGTTGGTGGCGCGCATTTCCGCAGAGTACAAGCTGGCAAAAGCTCGCGTGAACGCTGCTTGACCCAGCTTGAGGCTCAACGAATTGACGGCTCAAGGCCCGCCTGATGGGCGCTTCAAGAGTCTCTTGATCGGCACCTCGGTGCTACATTCGTTCGAACAAGTTTTTATGTCCTTCCCTTCCTCTTTTCTGGCAACAGCAAAGGTGGATCGCTAGTCCGCCCACCGGAAAACCCGGGTAGCGGAAGGTTTTTTAACCCACTGTCGTGCCGGAAACCGGTGCAAGAGGTGAGCGCAAATGATGCAGCAATACCGGGCTAACTCCCATCTGTTCGGGGGCAACGCGCCCTACGTTGAAGAGATGTACGAGGCTTATCTCGACAACCCCGGCTCGGTCGACGAGCAATGGCGCGCCTACTTCGACGCCCTTCAACACGTGCCAGCCGGCGACGGTTCTGAAGACCGCGATGTGGCACATGCGCCCGTGGTCGAGTCCTTCGCGCAGCGCGCCAAAGCCAACGCCTTCGGCAACAAAGTCAGCGGCTCCGACTTGGCCATTGCGCGCAAGCAAGTGCACGTTCAATCGCTCATTGCTGCCTACCGATTTCTAGGTTCACGTTGGGCCGACCTCGATCCGCTGAAGCGCCAAGAGCGTCCGAAAATCCCTGAGCTGGAGCCGGCCTTCTACGATCTCAGCGAGTCCGACATGGACATCGCCTTCAGCGCCAGCAACACGTACTTCTCAACCGCCGAAAACATGACGTTGCGGCAAATCGTGCAGGCACTGCGCGAAACGTATTGCGGCTCCATTGGAGCCGAGTACATGCACATCACCGACCCGGCCGAGAAGCGTTGGTGGCAGCAGCGTTTGGAGACCATACGCTCCAAACCGAATTTCAACGCCGATGAAAAAACCCACATCCTTGAACGCTTGACGGCGGCCGAGGGCCTGGAGCGCTACTTGCACACCAAGTACGTCGGGCAGAAACGCTTCTCGCTCGAAGGCAGCGAAAGCTTCATCGCGTCGATGGATGAGTTGATCCAGCGCGGCGCAGTGAAAGGGGTGCAGGAGATCGTGATCGGCATGGCTCACCGCGGTCGCTTGAATGTGCTGGTCAACACGCTGGGCAAAGCGCCGGCCGACTTGTTCTCGGAGTTCGATCACACCGCGCCTGAGAACTTGCCCTCGGGCGACGTGAAATACCACCAAGGTTTCTCCAGCGACGTGACCACCTCAGCAGGTCCGGTGCACCTGAGCCTGGCCTTCAACCCGTCGCACCTTGAAATTGTCAACCCGGTGGTAGAAGGTTCGGTGAAGGCGCGCTTGGATCGCCGCGGCGATAAAAAGGGTGACTCGGTGTTGCCGATCATCGTCCACGGTGACGCTGCTTTTGCCGGACAAGGCGTGGTGATGGAGACGCTGGCATTGGCACAAACGCGCGGCTATTTCACTGGGGGCTCGGTGCACATCGTCATCAACAACCAAATCGGTTTCACCACCAGCGACCCGCGCGACACGCGCTCGACGCTGTACTGCACTGACGTGGTCAAGATGATCGAAGCGCCGGTCTTGCACGTCAACGGCGACGACCCCGAGGCTGTGGTGTTGGCATCGCAAATGGCGCTCGACTACCGCCAACAATTCAACAAAGACGTGGTGGTGGACATTGTTTGCTTCCGCAAGCTGGGCCACAACGAGCAAGACACGCCGGCGCTGACGCAGCCGCTGATGTACAAAAAAATTGCACAGCACCCAGGCACCCGCAAACTCTACGGCGACAAGCTGGTCACGCAAAACGTGATGGGTGCCGACGGCCCCGACAACATGGTGAAAGCATTCCGCGCGGCGATGGACGCAGGCAAGCACACGCACGATCCTGTGTTGACCAACTTCAAGAGCAAGTACGCCGTGGACTGGTCACCCTTCCTCGGCAAAAAATGGACAGATGCTGCCGACACCGCCTTGCCCACGGCCGAGATCAAGCGACTCGCTGAGCGGATCACCACGCTGCCTAAAGACTTCAAAGCGCATCCCTTGGTCGAAAAGGTGATTGCCGACCGTGCGGCGATGGGCCGCGGCGAGATCAACGTTGACTGGGGCATGGGCGAGCATCTGGCTTATGCATCGTTGGTGGCCAGCGGCTACGCGGTGCGCTTGTCAGGCGAAGACTGCGGCCGCGGCACCTTTACGCACCGCCACGCCGTTCTGCACGATCAAAACCGTGAGCGTTGGAACGAAGGCACTTACACGCCGCTGCGGCACATCGCCGAAGGGCAAGCACCGTTCGTCGTCATTGACTCACTTTTGTCTGAAGAGGCAGTGCTGGGGTTTGAGTACGGCTACGCTTCATCCGAGCCCAACACGCTGGTGATTTGGGAGGCGCAGTTCGGTGACTTTGCCAACGGCGCGCAGGTGGTGATCGACCAGTTCATCGCCTCAGGCGAGGTGAAATGGGGCCGCGCCAATGGCATCACCTTGATGCTGCCGCACGGCTATGAAGGGCAGGGGCCTGAGCACTCGTCCGCGCGTCTCGAGCGCTTCATGCAATTGGCCGCCGATAACAACATGCAGATCGTGCAGCCCACGTCCAGCAGTCAGATATTCCACTTGCTGCGTCGCCAGATGGTGCGCATGTTCCGCAAGCCGCTGGTGATCATGACGCCCAAGTCCTTGCTGCGCGCTAAAGATGCGGGCTCGCCGTTGTCTGAGTTCACCAAGGGTGAGTTCCGCACGGTCATTGGGCCGAATCATCCCGATCTCGATCCGCTGAAAGTCAAGCGCGTGATCGCTTGTTCCGGCAAGGTGGCCTACGACCTGATGAAGCGGCGCGATGAGAGCAAGGCGAACACTGTGGTGGTGTTGCGCGTAGAGCAGCTCTACCCGTTCCCTCACAAAGCCTTCGCCGCGGAAATGAAGAAGTTTCCCAACGCCACCGAAATTGTGTGGGCGCAGGACGAGCCGCAAAACCAGGGCGCATGGTTTTTTGTTCAGCACTTCATCCATGAAAACATGGTCGAAGGGCAGAAGCTGGGCTACGCAGGCCGTCCCGCTTCCGCGTCACCTGCTGTGGGCTATGCGCATTTGCACCAGGAGCAGTTGAAGGCTTTGTTAGACCAAGCGTTTGGCAAGCTCAAGGGCTTTGTGCTGAGCAAGTAAACCGCGCTCGGGCCTGAGGAAACACTCGGCGAAGCGGTCAAACGAGCCGCCAACACAGCAGGCATCCAAGCGGCCAGCCAATCGGCCAGCCAAGCGACAGACGAAGAATTCAGCGCCGCGAGCCGCGGCGCCACCAGATAAAAAGAACGAAAGAAAATCATGGCCATCGTAGAAGTCAAAGTCCCGCAGTTGTCCGAATCCGTGGCCGAAGCCACGCTGTTGGTGTGGAAGAAAAAGCCCGGCGACGCAGTGGCGCTGGATGAAATTCTGGTGGAAATCGAGACCGATAAAGTCGTGCTCGAAGTGCCCGCTCCTGCGGCCGGTGTGATGGCTCAGTTGGTGAAGAATGACGGCGACATGTGCGTGGCCGAAGAGGTCATCGCCCGCATAGACACTGAAGGCACAGTGGCCGTGAGCCCGCTGGCGGTGACTGCCGTGGCCACTTCGCCCGCGCCGGCATCAGAAGCCCCGGCTGCCGCAAAAGCCAGCTCAGTCGCCATGCCGGCCGCTGCCAAGTTGATGGCCGATAACAGCTTGGCCAGCGGCTCGGTTGCGGGCACAGGTAAGGACGGCCGCGTCACCAAGGGCGACGTGTTGAGCGCACTGGAAACGGCCGCCAAGCCTGTGGCAGCGCCGACGCAAGCACCAGCACCAGCACCGGCACCGGCACCAACAACACCCACCGCACCCAAACCCTCGGCCGCTGCCAAACCCGCACTCATGGCGGTGCCTGTGCCGGTGGGCGTTCGACTCGACGAGCGCCCCGAGCAGCGTGTGCCCATGAGCCGCTTGCGCGCTCGGGTTGCCGAGCGCTTGGTGCAATCGCAAAGTACTAATGCCATCCTCACCACCTTCAACGAGGTGAACATGGCGCCGCTGATGGAAATGCGCAAACGTTTCCAGGAAAAGTTTGAAAAAGAACACGGCGTGAAGGTCGGCTTCATGAGCTTCTTCGTCAAAGCCGCGGTGCATGCGCTCAAAAAGTACCCCATCATCAATGCGTCAGTTGACGGCAATGACATCGTGTATCACGGCTACTTTGACATCGGCATTGCGGTGGGTTCACCGCGCGGCTTGGTGGTGCCTATCCTGCGCAACGCCGACCAGATGAGCTTTGCCGACATCGAGAAAAAGATCGCTGAATTCGGCCAGAAAGCGCGTGACGGAAAGCTGTCGCTCGACGACCTGACGGGCGGCACTTTTTCGATCAGCAATGGGGGCACGTTTGGCTCGATGTTGTCCACACCGATCATCAACCCGCCGCAGTCGGCCATCCTTGGCGTGCACGCCACCAAAGACCGCGCGGTGGTGGAAAACGGCGAAATCGTGATCCGTCCAATGAACTACCTGGCAATGTCTTACGACCACCGCATCATCGACGGGCGCGAAGCGGTGCTCGGTTTGGTGGCCATGAAAGAAGCGCTTGAAGACCCCGCACGCTTGCTGTTTGACATCTGACATCAGAACTCGGAACCTGAACAACCAATGAGCAACAAACAGTTTGATGTCATCGTCATCGGTGGTGGTCCAGGCGGCTACATTGCCGCCATTCGCGCGGCGCAATTGGGCTTCAGCGTGGCTTGCATCGACGAGTGGAAAAACGACAAGGGCGGCCCGGCACCGGGCGGCACTTGCACCAATGTCGGCTGCATTCCGTCGAAGGCGCTGTTGCAATCGAGCGAGCACTTCGATCAAGCCGGACATCACTTTGCCGATCACGGTATCGGCTTGTCCAACCTGACCATGGACATCGCGAAAATGCAGGGTCGCAAAGACACCGTGGTCAAGCAGAACAACGACGGCATCTTGTACTTGTTGAAGAAAAACAAAGTCAGCTTCTTCCACGGTCGAGGCTCGTTTGTCAAAGCGGCAGACGGCAATTATGAGATTGCGGTGGTTGGCGCATCGAATGAAAATTTGACCTGCAAATACGTTGTCTTGGCGACCGGTTCGAACGCCCGTGTTTTACCCGGCGCGCCCTTCGACGAAGAGACCTTCTTGTCAAATGACGGCGCTTTGAAAATGAGCGCGGTGCCCGCCAAGTTGGGCGTGATCGGCGCTGGCGTCATTGGCTTGGAACTGGGTTCCGTATGGCGACGTCTGGGTTCAGACGTGACGGTGCTGGAAGCGCTGCCCGTGTTCTTGAGCGCGGTCGATGAGCAAATCGCCAAAGAAGCGCACAAGGCCTTCACCAAGCAAGGGCTGAAGATCAACTTGGGCGTGAAAATTGTCGAAATCAAGAAGGCCAAGAAGGGCGTCAACCACGTTGTCAACATCGATTACAACGACGCCAAAGGCCAAGCCCAAACGCTCAGCGTTGACAAGCTGATTGTGTCCATTGGCCGCACTGCCAACACGATGGGCTTGAACGCAGAAGCGGTCGGCCTGAAGCTGGACGAGCGCGGCACCATTGCGGTGGACGACCACTGCCAAACCAACTTGCCCAACGTGTGGGCGGTGGGCGATGCGGTGCGAGGTCCCATGTTGGCGCACAAGGCTGAAGAAGAAGGCGTGGCAGTCGCGGAGCGCATTGCGGGCCAACACCCGCACGTCAACTTCAACACCGTGCCTTGGGTGATCTATACCGCACCTGAGATTGCCTGGGTGGGACAAACAGAACAGCAACTCAAAGCCGAAGGCCGCGCCTACAAGGCGGGCACTTTTCCCTTCATGGCCAACGGCCGCGCGCGTGCGCTGGGCGACACCACCGGCATGGTGAAGTTTCTGGCCGACGCGAAAACCGATGAGATTTTGGGCGTCCACATCGTCGGCCCGCAAGCGTCGGAGTTGATCGCAGAGGCGGTTGTGGCGATGGAGTTCAAAGCCAGCGCCGAGGACATCGGGCGGATTTGCCACGCCCATCCGAGCTTGAGCGAAGCCACCAAAGAAGCCGCACTCGCGGTCGATAAACGCAGTCTGAATTTCTGATCGACCGCGTGTCGTTGGCGCCCGTTCGCAGTCGTGGTGAACCGATCAAAAGTTGAAGCGCTGTACGCCAGCATGCTGGCTGAGCGCGGCTACACCAGCGACCCGGCGCAGCTCAGAGCTGTCGCAGCTCTGTCGCGCTGCGAAACCGAATGGGCTGCGTACAAAGCGCGACGACGTAACCCGCTCACCAAGCTGTTGATCCGCCCGCCAATTCCGCGTGGTGTGTACATGTGGGGTGGCGTAGGGCGTGGAAAAAGCTTCTTGATGGACTGTTTTTTTCAATCGGTTCCACTGAGCCGCAAAACCCGCTTGCACTTTCACGAATTCATGCGCGAAGTGCACCGCGAGTTGCTCGAACTAAAGGGCACGTCCGACCCGCTGATTGAGCTAGGCAAGCGCATTTCACGCCGCTATCGCCTCATTTGCTTCGATGAATTTCATGTGGCCGACGTGACCGACGCCATGATCCTGCACCGCCTTTTGGCCGCGTTGTTTGCCAACGGTGTCTCCATCGTGGCCACTTCCAACTTTCACCCCGACGGTCTATATCCCAACGGCTTGCATCGTGACCGAATCTTGCCTGCCATCGAGCTCTTGAAAGCG
Source organism: Burkholderiales bacterium (assembly GCA_038241115.1). Lineage (GTDB taxonomy): Bacteria > Pseudomonadota > Gammaproteobacteria > Burkholderiales > Burkholderiaceae_C > JANYJJ01. The sequence continues at coordinate 24,159 of JBBRGA010000003.1, forward strand.
CAGATGGAGGTGCTCAGCGTGGACAACGGGTTTGACTATCGCCAGGTCACGTTGTCGCAAATTGGCCTTTACCAAACGCCGCTCGATGATGCAGCCGAAGCGGCGATGGCCAACGCGTTCAAGCGCTTGGCCGAGGCCCAAGAAGAGGCCAATGTGCTGCGCATTGAGCACCGCGAGTTGCGCGCGCGCAGGCGCGCCGGCGGGGTCGTGTGGTTTGATTTCAAGGAGCTGTGCGGCGGCCCGCGCTCGCAAAACGACTACTTGGAATTAGCGACTCAGTTCCACACTGTGTTGCTGTCCGGAGTGCCGCAAATGTCACCGCGTTTGGCGTCGGAGGCGCGCCGCTTCACTTGGTTGGTGGACGTGCTTTATGACCGCCGCGTGAAGCTCATCATGTCGGCGGCCGTGGCGCCGGAGTTGCTCTACACCGAGGGGCCGATGGCGCATGAATTCCCGCGCACTGTCTCTCGCCTCAGTGAAATGCAGTCGGCCGAATATTTGGCGTTGGCGCGGCGTGAGGTCGACACTTCCCTCACGTAGTGCGCAGTGGACAGATCGCACGCTTCAATTGGCGCCCGCGATCTGCCCGTGACTGGCTAGCTGCTCAAGCCTTCAACCCGTATCAGAGCCAGTGACAAATTGTCGCCACCTCCGCGCGCGCGCTGACGTGCTTTGCTCACCAGCATTTCACCGGCTTCACGTGGCGGCAGAGCGTGAATGATGGCGCCCAATTCTTTCGGGCTGAAGTAGTGCCACAAGCCGTCGCTGCAAGCCAGCACGCTGTCGTTAATTTCCAACTTGCCCAGATGCCCCAAGGTCAGTGGCGGGTCTTGCTGCGTGCCCAAGCAGCCCGTCAACAAGTTCGACTGCGGATGGTTGTTGGCTTCTTCGGCGCTGATCTGTCCTTCGTTCACCAAACTCTGCACGAATGAATGGTCGGTGGTGCAGCTGAGCATTTCGGCACCGCGAAAGTGATAAACCCTGGAATCGCCCGCGTGAATGGCCACGCAGTTAAGGTCGGATTCGATCAAGAACGCGGCCAAGGTGCTGTGCGGTTCTTCTTCTGAGGTGATGGCGGTCAGCTTGATCATCAAATGCGCCTCTGTGACCAATTGGCGCATCAGGTTGTCGGTCTCAACGCCTCCAGGCGTGTGCCGCTCGAACAGTTGCTGCGCCGTCAAGATCACCTGATCTGCGGCTTTGCGACCACCGCTCTTGCCACCCATGCCGTCAGCAAGCACAGCCAAAGCACAACCCGGCACTCGGTGATGAGGAATGATCTCCACTTGGTCTTGCTGGTACGCGCGGTCGCCGCGGTGCATGCCGGTGGCAGCAGACAGGCGGTGGCCCTGAGGGAGGTTGCTCATAGTCAAAAAACTATACTCCCCCACCGCGCGCACCTCGGCGCTTTGATTGCGAACAAATGGACGACAACCTGCATTCCTTGCCCCGTCGATTGATCGAATTGCGCATGGAACACGCCGACTTGGACAGCCTGGTTGACCTCACCGCGAATTCGTCTTCTGGTGACGACTTGGCGGTGCGGCGTTTGAAGAAAAGGCGCCTTGCATTGCGTGACGCGATCACACAACTCGAAGTCGACTTGCAACCGCCGCAGCCTGCATGACGGCGCTGACAGAAGCGGTCGCCGAAGCGTTTGCGCCCGCCGGCGCACTGGCGCGCGCCGACGGACGATATGTCGAGCGAGAAGCTCAAATTTGTATGGCCACTGCGGTGGCGCAGGCCATCGACGCTCAACATGCATTGGTCGCAGAGGCCGGAACCGGCGTTGGCAAGACCTTTGCCTACTTGGTGCCCGCCATGTTGTCCGGGGCGCGTGTGCTGATCAGCACCGCCACCAAAAATTTACAAGATCAGCTGTTCCTGCGCGATCTGCCGCGTTTGCGCGATGCCCTGAACATGCCAGTGAGCTTGGCTTTGCTCAAGGGCCGCAGCAGTTATTTGTGCACGCATCGCTTGGCGGCAGCGCGGCAGTCCGATCAATTGCCTGACCGCTGGGCCGTTCGCAGTTTGGCGAAAATTGAGCAGTGGTCATGCAAGACCACCTCGGGTGATTTGGCAGAGATCGACGGCTTGGACGAGCGCAGCAGCGTGATTCCTTTGGTCACGTCCACCCGTGAAAACTGCCTCGGCTCTGATTGCCCTGACCACCGCAGCTGCTACGTGATGAAAGCCCGCCGCGACGCCATGGCCGCCGATCTGGTGGTGGTGAATCACCATTTATTTTTTGCCGACATGGCCTTGCGCGACAGCGGTGTGACCGAACTGTTGCCCAGCGTCGATGTGGCTATTTTCGACGAAGCCCATCAACTCACCGAAGCCGGTGTGCAGTTTTTGGGCACCACCTTGGGCAGCGCGCAGGTGCTGGATTTCGCCCGCGATATGTTGGGCGCGGGCTTGCAGCAAGCGCGCGGTATGGCGCCATGGCAAGACCTTGCCGCGCGCTGTGAAATGTCGGCCCGCGAACTGCGTCTGGCCTGTGCCGGACCTTTAAGGGACGTGCGTGCGGGTTTGAAGCTGCGCTGGGATGAGCGCGCTGAGCGGTCTGAATTCATGGCCGCCCTGCCTGCTGTCGCTCTGGCGTGCCAGGTCGCCTATGAAGCACTGCGCCGAATGGTGGACGCCGCGCCCGACTTCGCCAAACTGGCCGAGCGAGCCCAACACTTGGCTGCTTTGGCGAATCGATTTGTCGAACCCGCAGACACCGCCAACGTGCGCTGGATAGACCTCACCACACACCATTGCCGTCTGATCGAGTCTCCACTTGACATACGCGATGCACTGCGTGAGCAAATGGCGGTCGCGCCCAAAGCCTGGGTCTTCACCTCGGCCACATTGGGAGACGATGCGCAGCTGTCTTGGTTTACAGAATCGGCCGGTTTGACGGATGCTGTAAAGCTGCGCGTGGGCAGTCCTTTCGACTACGCGGCCCACGCAAAACTGTACGTGCCTTCGCTTTTCCCCAAGCCCAACGAGTCTGGCCATCCGGTGGCAGTAGCCAGGTTGGCTGCACGATGCGCACGAGCCTTGGGCGGCCGTACCTTCGTGCTCACCACCACCTTGCGGGCCTTGCAGTCGGTCGGCGATCAACTGCGACTGGAGTTTGAAGCGGCTGGTGACGCGATTCAAATCCTGTTGCAGGGCCAAGCGCCCAAACGCCAGCTGATGCAACAGTTCTTATCGCAGCCGCACTCCATCTTGGTGGGCTCTCAGAGTTTTTGGGAAGGCATCGATGTCCCTGGAGATGCTTTGCAGTGCGTGCTGATTGACAAGTTGCCGTTCCCGCCGCCGAACGATCCGCTGGTTGAAGCGCGTGTCAAGCGTCTGGAAGCGCAGGGCCGCAATGCGTTCTCAGATTATTTCGTGGCCGAGGCAGCGGTTTCCCTGAAGCAGGGTGCGGGTCGTTTGATACGCAGTGAAAGCGACCGCGGCTTGCTGGTGGTGTGCGACCCGCGCATGGTCGGGATGAGCTACGGCAAACGCTTGCGGCAAGCTTTGCCTGCGATGACCTCAGTGACCAGCGAAGCCGATGCTTTGGCTTGGTTGCAGCAGCTCAGTGGGGAACATCAGGTTTAGGGATCACCAAAACTGCCACCAAGCCCGGCCTTTGTTGCCAGCCGCAGATCCCGGCGTGGTGTCACCCAGGTAGGCACCGTTTGGAAAGCTTTTGCGCAGTACTCGATCGGTGTCGTCGCGCAGTTGCGTCAATCCCAAACGGTCGTAACTCTTCATCATCAAAAACAGCGCTTCTTCTGCTGATGGCGACTGCTGAAACTCTTGGATCGCCTGCTGCGCGCGGTTGGCGGCGGCCAGGTAAGCGCCTCGCCGGTAGTAATAACGAGCCACATGCAGCTCATAAGCGGCCAATGCGTTGACGATGTAATTCATACGCAGCCGCGCATCTGCCACGTACTTGGACTGCGGCTGCTGCTCGACCAATTGTTTGAACGATTGATATGAATCACGCGAAGCCTGTTGGTCGCGCTCCGACAGCTCTTGGCGGGACAAATTACCCAAAATACCGAGGTTGTCATTGAAGTTAATCAAGCCTTGCAGGTACAGCGCGTAGTCCATGGCGGGACTGGTCGGATGCAGCTTCATAAAGCGTTCCAGGACCGACAAAGCTTGTGCTTTGTCTCCTGAGCGGTACATGGTGTACGCCCGATCGATCTGCGCCTGTTGACCCAACAGCGTGCCTGCAGCTCGGCCTTCTAACCGCTCAAACAGCTTGGCGGCCTTGTCGTAGGCTCCACTGTTGAGTTCGTCTTTGGCCTCCGCGTACAGCTTGTCTGCATTCCACGTCGCAGTTTCATCTTTGGGTGTGCTCGAGCATCCTGCCAGCAGCAATGCGCTCAGCCCCACAATGCCAAGCCAGGCTTTTGGCACGGCGAAACTCGAGGTCAGATTCAACGAACCGCGACGCATCAAAGTGCCGTACATGTGGGTGAAATTCATGGGTTTATTGCGCCTTGGCACGAGCTGTTTATCAACGGGAAAACGACGTCGAAGTATAGGGTTCAGACCTTGAGCAACAAAGATATCAAGAAGGGCCATACGGACGACGGAGACCCCGACAGGACCGAAAGCGGCGAATTTCTGAGCGACGCATCCGAGACGCGCCTCAGCGTGGTGTCTGAGGCTCTGCACGGCCAGCGAATCGACAAAGCGGTGGTTGCTGCCGCTCCCGAATTTTCACGCAGCCATTTGCAAACCCTGATCGAAAAAGGCCATGTGCAATTGGAAGGTCGCCTGGTGCAAACGGCCTCGCGCAAAGTGGCGGCCGGGCAGCGCTTGAGCATTGAGTTGATCCCTACGCCCGAGAGCCTGGCGTTTCGCGCCGAGCCCATGTCGTTGCAGGTGGTGTTTGAGGACGCGTATTTGATGGTGGTCAACAAACCTGCGGGCTTGGTGGTGCATCCAGCTGCGGGGCATTGGTCAGGCACCTTGCTCAACGGTTTATTGGCCCACCACGCGGGCGCATCGGTGTTGCCTCGCGCGGGAATCGTTCACCGTTTAGACAAAGACACCTCGGGCTTGATGGTGGTCGGCAAAACATTGATCGCGGTAACAGCCTTGGTACGCGCCATTGCGGCCCGCACGGTGCATCGACAGTATTTGGCTGTTGCGCACGGCGCCATGGCCAGCAGGCACATGGAGATTGATGCGCCCGTGGGCCGCGATCCGCAGTCGCGCGTGCGCATGGCGGTGGTCACTTCAGGCAAAGCTGCGCGGACCGACGTGGATTTGCTCCTGCGCTGCGCTGAATTCAGCGGCGTTCGCTGCACGCTTCACACAGGTCGCACTCACCAAATTCGGGTCCACATGGCGTCTCGTGGTCATCCCTTGGTGGGTGACTTGGTGTACGGCGGTCGGATTTCGTTGGGCATGCAGCGGCAAGCTTTGCATGCGACGCGTTTGTCCTTCGCCCACCCCTGCACAGGTGAGGCCTTGGCGTTCGAAGCCGAGCCTCCCGCAGACTTCGCTTCAGCATGGGCAGCGCTAAAAGCCTGATTTCTGGAAACGCGAAGATGGCTACAATCGAGAAAATCGGACATACAGACGGGCAGGGGCAGGTTCCCGCTCAACCGTGACCGAGGCCCGCCGAACAGCCTTTTGCGTTTGGCGCGAAAAAAGTAGCGGTGCGGTTGGTGAATCGAGGAGGCTTGCAAGCGATTTGGATCGCACGCAAAAGCCCCGTTACCCGGACTATCTTCCCGACCGTGCAGCGCGTGCCCTCATACGGCACGTGCTCCAAACGACAAATGGCGAAGTTTCAATAATGCCTTTGGCAACCTTGACAGGCCCAAATCAGCATCAAACCCAGCAAGCAGCCGCGAACCGGCAAGCAGCGCCTGATTCGTAATGCGATCGGAGTTCATGAACACCACACACGCGAAGCGTGTCCTCGAGACTGCCTTGATCTGCGCGCAGCAACCTCTGGCTCTGCGCGACATGCGCACCCTGTTTGACGAAGAAGTCGGTGCCGACACCCTGCGCAGTCTTCTCGATGAGCTGGTGCGCGACTGGGAAGGTCGCGGTGTTGAATTGGTGCCGCTTTTTGGCGGCTGGCGCTTTCAAAGCCGCCCCGAAATGCGCGAGCATCTGGACAGACTGAACCCCGAAAAACCACCCAAGTACTCACGCGCTGTTATGGAAACATTGGCCATCATTGCCTATCGCCAGCCTGTTACGCGCGGCGACATTGAGGACATCCGCGGCGTGACTGTGGCCACCCAAATCATCAAGCAGTTGGAAGACCGCGGCTGGGTCGAAGCCATTGGTTACCGCGAGTCGCCGGGTCGTCCGGCTTTGTTGGCAACAACTGCTCATTTTCTAAACGACTTGGGTCTGCTCAGCCTAGAGCAATTGCCACTGCTTGGCGGCCCAGCCTTGACTCCTGATGCTCTAGGCGAGCGCGCAGAAATGCCTGCGGGTTGGTCGACTTTGCAGGCCTCTCTGAGCTTGGATGACGTGCCGGAAACGGCTGAAATTGCTCCATCACAAACGTTGTCGAAGACCAAAACTCAAACCGTTGAACCTGATCCACACGCCACTTTTCCGCTTGATCCCGAGGTGCTTTCTGAGCCTTCTGCATCCGCCCTCGCACCCCTTACTTCTATGGAACCCCAAGCATGAACGCCAACTCCGACTCTGATCTTCCGCAGGAGTCCGCGACCTCTGTTGAGCCTGCCGACGGCGTGGACGCTGTTGCCAAGCCGGTGCGTCGCAAGCGAGCCGTGAAGGCAGTGGAAGGCGAACCCGCCGCTGAAACTGCGCTTGAGGCGCCCGCTGGTGCCGCAACCAGTGCAAATTCAGACATTGCTGTGAAACCTCCACGCAAGCGAAAGCCTGCTGCTGCGACCGCTGCGCCAGACGAGTCAAATAAGGGCGTGGCGGACGTGGCTGTTTCTTTTACTGAAACCGTAACCTCGACCGACATGCAGTCGGCTTCGTCAAGCGAGCCTGCCAGCTCCGATGCGGTGGGCAATCCGTCTGAAATTTCGTTGGGCGAAGGCGAGCAAGTCCAGGGCCTCCAATCTGAAGGCTCCGGTTCGGAACGCCGCCGTCGCCGCGGTCGGCGCGACCGCGGCCGCAACGATCGCTTCGCTGAAGAGTCCGCCAATGCTTCGGGCGAGGACAGCGACGACGGTGCGCCGGCAGCAGACCTCGCCCCAGCAGTTCCCCCTCAACAAGCCGAAGAGGTGTTTGCGCAGGTTTTGTCGGGTGAGTTTGATGTGATGGAAGAAGTTGCGGCGGTCGAGGCCGCCGTGGACGATGGTGACGCGCAAACATCCGACGAACAGTCACATGAACCGCCTCGTGAATCGGCGGCTCCGCCCAAACGGGTGCTGGCGCCGGAAGCCGATGCGCCCAAGTTGCACAAAGTGCTGGCGCAAGCTGGTGTTGGTTCGCGCCGAGACATGGAGCAATGGATCGCCGACGGGCAAGTCACTGTCAACGGCCAGCCTGCGCACACGGGTCAGCGCATTTCCTTCGGCGACCAAATCAAGGTCAACGGCAAGCCGGTGCGAGTGCGCATCGTGCCGCCCCCACCGCGCATCATTGCTTATCACAAGCCTGCGGGTGAAGTCGTCACGCACGACGATCCCGAACATCGCCCAACGGTGTTTCGCCGTCTTCCGCGCTTGCAACAGGGCAAGTGGCAATCGGTGGGTCGTCTTGACCTGAACACAGAAGGCTTGCTGCTGCTGACCAACTCTGGCGAACTGGCCAATCAGTTGATGCACCCGCGCTTCGGCGTTGAACGTGAATATGCCGTTCGCGTCCTGGGCCGCCTGGACGAAAGCTCTAAATCACAGCTGCTGGAGGGCGTGAACATTGACGGGCAGATCGCCAGCTTCAAGTCCATCGAAGACGGCGGCGGTGAAGGCAGCAATCATTGGTATCGAGTCGTTATCACCGAAGGTCGCAACCGTGAGGTACGCAAGCTGTTTGATTCGGTAGAGCTGACGGTGAGTCGCTTGATTCGGATCCGCTACGGCACCGTCGTGTTGCCACGGGGCCTGAAACGCGGCGTCTGGGTGGACCTGGAGGAGGCCGACGTGCGGGCCATTCGTCGCTTGGCAGCACCGCCGCCGGGCGAGCCTCGTTCAGAGCGCCAAGCGCCGCGCGGTGATGCGCAACGAGACACGCGAAGAGATGTCCAAAAAGACGTTCAAAGAGATGTTCAAAGAGATGTTCAAAGAGATGCCGATCGAGACGGTCAGCGCGAGCCACAAACAGGACAGCGTGACGGTCGCGGTCGTGCGAACCCGCGTGACCAGCCACGCAACGAGTCGCGCAATGAGCCTCGTCTTGCGCGAAACGATCAGCGGCCCGAGCAACGCAGCGACCGAGGCCCGCGCAACGGCCCGCCGAAGGAGCGTTTCCAAAACGGGCCGCGCGACGTGCCGGCGCAGCCAGAAAGGCCGCTTGTCAATCGCGCTGAAGTTGATCCTGATTTTGAAGAGGAAATCGATCACTCGCGCATTCCCAACCCGTTGGAGCAAACCTTCGACAAGCGCTTTGTTCAAAACCCGCGTGCCCCTGCTGGCGGGCGAGGGTTTGGTCGCGGCGGCGGAGGTTTTGGTGCAGGTGGGAGCGCGCCTGCCGGCAGTGCTGCCAGACCAAAACCCGGAGCGCCGCGTGAACCCGACCCTATGCAAACCTCGGTGGGTTTCATAGGTGGAGATGCTTTCCATCGAAAAGGCAACCGGGGTGGTGGCGGTCAGGGCGGTGGAAACCGAGGCAGTGGCGGTTTTGGCGGTGGAGGCGGCGGAGGCGGCGGCGGGCGTCGTGGCCGTTGACCACTTCCGCATTGCGCGCCCGCTTGCAATGCAGCAACAGCGACCGTTGTTCAGGCGGGTGCAAGCTACACTCAAAAGCTGAGCGCAAACGTGCCCGAAAGCTTCGGGCAGCCTCGTGAAAACGTCGGCTTTGCCAACTAAAAATCAACCAACAAACTTCAGGAATTCGCACCATGGCCATCGAACGCACTCTTTCCATCATCAAACCCGACGCAGTGGCAAAAAACGTCATTGGTCAGATCTACGCTCGTTTTGAAGGCGCCGGACTGAAGGTCATCGCGGCTCGTATGGCGCACCTGTCGCGGACTGAAGCAGAAGCCTTTTACGGCGTTCACAAAGCGCGTCCTTTCTTCAACGACTTGGTCACTTTCATGATCTCCGGGCCGGTGATGATTCAGGCCCTGGAGGGCGAAGGTGCGATCTTGAAAAACCGCGACTTGATGGGTGCTACCGACCCGAAAAAGGCGGAAAAAGGCACGATCCGTGCGGACTTCGCCGACAGCATTGACGCCAACGCTGTGCACGGATCAGACGCTGCTGAAACAGCTGCCGTCGAAATTGCCTTCTTCTTTCCCGGCATGAATGTGTTCGGCCGCTGATCAAGCTTTGCGTTTTTGCGATTCCACGCGCCAGGGCGCGTGAACCCAAATTCACAAGCAATCACACAAGAACAACTGCATGAGCGCTGTCAACCTGCTTGATTTCGATCTGCAAGGGCTGGCAGCGTTTTGCGAGCAGCTCGGGGAAAAGCGTTTTCGCGCCACCCAGCTGTTTCGATGGATACACCAGCGCGGTGCATCTGAATTCGCCCAAATGTCTGACTTGGCCAAGTCTTTGCGCGACAAGCTCGCTGGCCTTGCCACGGTCATGCCGCTGAAAGTGGCATCGGAACAAGTCGCCAGTGACGGCACCATCAAATGGCTGTTTGATGTCGGCGCAGGCGATGCGGTCGAAACCGTGTTCATCCCAGAGGAAGGTCGCGGCACTTTGTGCATTTCGTCCCAAGCCGGTTGCGCTGTGGGTTGCCGCTTTTGCTCCACCGGACACCAAGGCTTCAGCCGCAACTTGACCACCGCTGAAATCGTGGCGCAGCTGTGGTTTGCCGAGCATGAATTGCGTCGTCGCTTGAAGCGCCCTGACGGCGAACGGGTGATCACCAACGTCGTGATGATGGGGATGGGAGAGCCTTTGCAAAACTATGCGGCCCTTCTGCCTGCGTTGAAGGTCATGCTGGATGACCACGCCTACGGCTTGTCGCGCCGGCGTGTCACGGTCTCAACTTCGGGCGTGGTGCCGATGATGGACAGGTTGCGCGCCGACTGCCCGGTCGCGTTGGCGGTGTCGCTTCATGCACCCGACGACATTCTGCGCAGCGACCTCGTGCCGCTGAACAAAAAGTACCCGCTGGATGAATTGCTCGGGGCTTGCAACCGGTATCTCGACAAAGCCCCACGCGACTTCATCACCTTTGAGTACTGCATGTTGGACGGCGTGAATGACGCACCCGCACAGGCCGAGCAGTTGGTTGCTTTGGTGAAAGGCCATGTGTCATGCAAGTTCAATCTCATTCCTTTCAATCCGTTCCCTGCGTCTGGTTTGACCCGTTCTTCGAATGAGCGCGTGAGTGCTTTCGCGCGGGTTTTGCAAGACGCCGGCTTGGTGACCACAATCCGAAAAACGCGAGGCGATGACATCGCAGCCGCTTGCGGTCAACTGGCCGGTGAAGTGCAAGACCGCACTCAATTCAAAGAGCGCGTGTTGACCCGCCCGCCCATTCCCATCCATGCGGTGCGGGCGAGGGATGCTGCGTGAATCTGCAACCAAGGTCGAATTCAAGTTTTCCGCGAGGCTTGTTGGCTGCGCTGAGCGTGCCGCTGGTGATGGTTTTGTCGGCGTGCGTGAGCTCAGGCTCGACAACTGTGACCGGGCTGCCGTCTGCGGCGACGGAGACCCGCGACCGAGTCACCGCCTCCGATGAAACCGATGCCAGCAAGCGCGCTCGGGTGCGTCTCGATTTGGCGTCCGCCTACTTCGGGCGCGGCCAAATGACCGTGGCCCTGGACGAAGTCAAGTTGTCGATTGCCGCCGACCCGAGCGTCGCTGCAGCCTTCAATTTAAGGGGCTTGATTTACGCCAGCTTGGGCGATGAGCGATTGGCCGAAGAAAGCTTTCGACGCGCCCTGCAATTGAACGCACGTGACGCCGACGCCATGCAAAACTTTGCCTGGTATTTGTGTCAGCAAAAGCGCTACGGCGAAGCCAATTCGCTGTTTGAACAAGCCCTGGCCGTGCCGCAATATCGTGACTCGCTGCGAACGCAACTGGCGCAAGGCGTTTGTCTGGCGCGTGCAGGGCAGTGGGCGCAGGCCGAGCGAGCCCTGCAACTCGCCTACGAGCTTGATCCCAGCAACCCGTCCACGACCATGAATCTGGCCGAAGTGCTGTATCGCCGCGGCGAGTCGGAGCGCGCGCGCTTCTACATACGGCGCGTCAACAGCGTGCCCGAAGTGGTGAACGCCCAAACGTTGTGGTTGGCAGTACGGATAGATAAAAAATTGGGCAATGCGCAAGGGGCTTCAGAGGCGGGCGAGCAGTTGCGCAGCCGCTTCCCGCAATCAAATGAGGCCAGAGCATATGAGCGGAATCAGTTCGATGACTGACCTGAACCAGGTAGCAGCAGCCGGCAGCGCGCTCACGGCGGGAGGTTTGTTGAAGCAGGCCCGGCAGGCCAAAGGCTTGCACATTGCGGCGTTGGCCGCCTCGATCAAAGTGGCTCAACGCAAGCTCGAATTGTTGGAAGCCGATCGTTTCACCGAACTGCCAGACGCCACCTTCACTCGCGCTTTGGCGCAAACCGTGTGCAGAAGTCTGAAGATTGACGCCGCACCGGTGCTCGCGCTCATGCCTGCGGCCTCTGGAGGTCGTTTGGATCAAATGGGCGAGGGCATCAATGCGCCGTTTCGTGAGCGACCCGGCCGCAGCGAGCCCACCGACTGGGGTCGGCTGGTCGCGTCGCCTGCCGTGTGGGGGCCAGCTTTGGTGCTGCTGGCCGCGTTGTGCGTTTATTTTTTGCCGTCGTCCCTTTTTAGTGGCCTTCAACTGAAGTCAAGCCCAACTGCCGCGAAGGTCTCAGCCGCAGCGGCAGTGCCTTTCGAGGACGCTGCGGCGTCAAACGCAGCTGCTGTGCCAGCGCCTGCGCTTGAAGCGGTGGCTGTGCCGGCAGCTGCAGCCCCACCACTGGCGGGTGCTGTGGAAACTGTGTTTTCTGCCCCTCCGCTCGCACAAGCCGCGTCGATTGCTGCCACTGGTCCGGCCACCAGCCTCACAACTTTGTCCACCACGAATGCCAATGCCAACGTCACTGCCAATCCCGCAGCGCCGTCCAATCCCGGTGCTGTTGGAGCAGGCGGCATCCTGCAGCTACGGGCCAGCGCAGAGTCGTGGGTGGAAGTTCAAGACGCCAAGCAGCAGGTGTTGCTGTCGCGCATGTTGATAGCCGGTGAGACCGTCAGGCTCGATGGTGAGTTGCCACTGCGACTGAAAGTTGGCAATGCGCCGGTAACTGAAGTGGTGTTTCGCGGCCAAGCGGTGAGCTTGGTGCCTACCACCGTGGGCAACATCGCACGGCTGGAATTGAAATGACGGGCCGGTGCTTGGAATCTGAGGAGTAGGCCATGCTGAATGATCCTGAATACATCGAACCGGCGAAACCTTTGACGCGCGTCACCCAGCAAGCGGTCGTGCGCTGGCAGTCCCATGTGGTCACGGTGGGTGGGGGTGCGCCTGTGCGCATTCAGTCCATGACGAACACCGACACCGTCAACGCCATTGAGACTGCCATTCAGATCAAAGAATTGGCGGTCGCTGGATCAGAGATGGTGCGCATCACCGTCAACACGCCCGAAGCGGCCGCAGCCGTTCCGCACATTCGCGATCAGCTCGACCGCATGGGCATCAACACGCCCTTGGTGGGTGACTTTCATTACAACGGTCACCGTTTGCTGACCGAGCATCCCGCTTGCGCAGAAGCACTTTCCAAATACCGTATCAACCCCGGCAATGTGGGCAAGGGCGACAAACACGACCGCCAGTTCTCACTGATGATCGAAGCGGCTGCCAAGTATGACAAAGCAGTGCGAATTGGCGTGAATTGGGGAAGCCTGGACCAAGAGCTGCTTAGCCAAATGATGGACGACAACGCCAAGCTGGCGCAGCCGCACCCGACTCAACAAATCATGTACCGCGCCATCATCGCGTCGGCGTTGGATTCAGCGCGCCGGGCCGAAGAACTGGGCTTGCGCTCGCAGCAAATCATCTTGTCTTGCAAGATGTCTGGCGTGCAAGATTTGGTCAGCGTTTACCGCGCATTGGCCAAACGCTGCAACTACGCATTGCACTTAGGCTTGACTGAAGCCGGCATGGGCACCAAAGGCACGGTGGCGTCAACTGCGGCCTTGGCGTTGTTGCTGCAAGAAGGCATAGGCGACACCATTCGTGTGTCGCTCACGCCGCAACCCGGCGAAGCCCGCACGCAAGAGGTGATGGTGGCGGCGGAGATCTTGCAATCTCTCGGGCTGCGCGCGTTCAACCCCAGCGTCACGGCGTGCCCCGGTTGTGGACGCACGACCAGCACCACCTTCCAAGAACTCACTCAGCAGATTGACGACTTTCTGCGCGCCCAAATGCCGGTGTGGCGCGAACGCTATCCCGGCGTTGAGAAGATGAAGGTGGCGGTTATGGGCTGCATCGTCAACGGGCCCGGCGAAAGCAAGCACGCTGACATCGGTATCAGCTTGCCTGGTACGGGCGAAGCGCCTGCCGCGCCGGTTTTTATTGACGGCGAAAAAGCGCTGACCTTGCGAGGGGACAACATTGCCGCTGAATTCCGCGCCATTGTTGAAAATTATATCGAGAGGCGCTTCGGTGCCGAGGCCGCTGTCGCAGCACATTGACTTCGTACATCGCGTTCTTTTGCTCCAGCGAATGCGAACAGGAGCGCGAACGCGCACGAGTCAGGGGCGAACACTCTTGATTCCTTTTCGTAGCCGATCAACGCGTCTCTTCCTAGTCCACCTGCGTCCCGCGCAGGTCCTGCTCACATGAACAAATCCCTTTCCTTGCGCGAACGCGAACCCGTAGCCTTGCGTGCCGTCAAAGGCATGAACGACATCCTTCCTCAAGACTCCGTGCGTTGGGAGTGGTTCGAAGACAAGGTGCGCGCTCTGATGTCACGTTATGGGTACTCCAATGTGCGCACCCCCATCGTCGAGCCCACGGCTTTATTTGTGCGCGGTTTGGGCGAGATCACCGACATCGTCGAGAAAGAGATGTACTCGTTTGAAGACGCGATGAACGGCGACAGGCTCACGCTTCGCCCCGAGGCCACCGCGGGCATCGTGCGCGCCATGATCGAACACAACGCGCTGTACAACGCGCCGCTGCGTGTCTGGTCGGCGGTGGCCTTGTTTCGTCATGAGCGTCCTCAAAAAGGCCGCTATCGACAGTTTCACCAAATTGATGTGGAAGCTCTCGGCTTCGCTGGGCCTGATGTGGATGCCGAGCAAATCTTGATGTGCCGGTCTCTGCTGCGCGACCTCGGTTTGTCCGACCAAGACTTGCGCCTGGAGTTGAACAGTTTGGGCCAGCCTGGTGAGCGCATGGCGCACCGGACTGCGCTCATCGCACACTTTGAAGCGCACGTCGATCTGCTCGATGAAGACGCGAAGCGGCGTTTGCACAGCAATCCTCTGCGAATCCTGGACACTAAAAACCCAGCCATGCAGGACTTGGTCAACGACGCGCCGCAGCTCATGAGCTTCCTCGGTGGCGAATCCTTGGCGCATTTGAACGGCGTGCGCAGAGTGCTTGACGCGGTGGATTTGAGCTACACGATCAACCCGCGCCTGGTGCGCGGCATGGACTACTACAACCTCACCGTCTTTGAATGGATCACGGACAAGCTGGGCTCACAAGGCACAGTGTGCGGAGGTGGGCGTTACGACCGATTGTTTGAGCAGTTGGGCGGAAAGCCCACACCTGCGGTCGGTTGGGGCATGGGCGTAGAACGCATGTTGTTGCTTTTGGAAGCCGTGGGTGTGGCTATGCCCGTCCGCTCACCCGACGTTTACGCAGTGGTTCCACGGGCCAGCGCTGCTGTGGTGTGCGCCGCAAGCTGCGACGCCATGCGCCAAGCCGGCTTGACGGTGCATATGCACGGCGCGGGTGCTGACTCATGGGGCGGCATGAAAAGTCAATTCAAGCGGGCCGATGCCAGCGGCGCGCGCTTTGCTGTCATCTACGGCGACGACGAATTGGCCCGCGGCGAGGCGACGGTGAAGAACCTTCGAGACCCTGAGCAAGGCCAACGCAGCGTGGCGTTGGGTGATCTGCCCAGCGCATTGCTTGAACTGCTCAACGCATAATCCGGCTCTTCTCGATCTACTCGACCACTACGAAAAAAACTGCTGCCCATGGCCACGAATCTCGATCTTGAAGAACAGGAACAGCTCGACGAACTCAAGCATTTCTGGAAGAAAAACGGCACCCTCATCACGTGGTTATTGATTGCTGTGTTGTCAGGCTACGCGGCGTGGAACGGCTGGAATTATTGGCAGCGCGAGCAGGCGGTCAAGGCCGGTGCCATGTTCGACGAACTTGACCGCGCAGCCCAGGCCGGCGATGCCGACAAAGTAACCCGCGTGTTCGCTGATCTGAAAGAGCGCTATCCGCGCACCGCGTTCACGCAGCAAGGCGGCTTGTTGGCCGCCAAGGTGCAGTTTGAAAAAGGCAAAGCCGATGCCGCTCAAGCCTCACTGACTTGGGTCGGCGAAAACGCCGTTGAGTCTGAGTACAAAACCGTGGCGTGGTTACGCTTGGCCGGTGCTTCACTCGAAGCGAAAAAGTTCGACGAAGCCTTGAAGCAGCTCGACGCTGCCACCGCTCCCGATTTCGCTGCTTTGGTCGCCGATCGTCGCGGCGACGTACTGCTCGCGCAAGGCAAAACCGACGATGCCAAAGCGGCTTACAACAAAGCGTGGACGCTGATGGACGCCAAAGTCGAGTACCGACGCCTGATCGAAGCCAAGCTGACATCGCTGGGCGCTCCACCCGAAGCATTGAAGGTGCCCGGCGTTGTCGCAGCATCTGGTGAGGCATCTAAATGAAAGGCTGCTGTCGGGTCGCAAAATATGGAAGAGCCGCGTTGGCATCAGGCGCGCTGCTCTTGTTAGTCGTGGGCTGCGCGACCTCAGACAAACCTAAACCTAAACCGCTCGAGGCACTGACACCACAAATTGCCGGCCGCCAGGTCTGGAGTCAGCGTGTCGATTCATCTGTTTTGCCCAGCACCGTGGCCGTGAATTCCGGAGTATTCACCGTGGCCGGTGGTGACGGCACGGTGGTGGCTCTGCAAGCCGACTCCGGCCGTGAGCTTTGGCGCACCAACGTTGGCAGCAAGGTCGGCGCCGGTGTTGGAAGTGACGGCAAGGTGGCGGCACTGGTGACCCGTGACGGCAAGCTCGTCGCCATGGAAGCAGGCCGCACGCTGTGGCAAAAGGCGTTGACGGTGCGCGTTTCCACAGCGCCATTGGTGGCCGGTGAGCGAGTTTTTGTTTTAGGAACCGACCGCAGCGTGCAGGCCTTTGATGCGCAGGACGGACAAAAACTGTGGATGGTGCAGCGCCCCGGCGATCCGTTGACTTTGGCGCAAGCAGGCGTCATCGTCGCGTTTAAAGATACGTTGTTGGTTGGGCAGGGCGCGCGCATGGTCGGCCTCGATCCACGCGACGGCAGCGTGAAATTTGACGCGGTGGTGGCGTCTCCTCGCGGAACCAATGAGGTGGAGCGTCTGGCAGATTTGGTCGCACCTGCAGCGCGTGTCGGCGATGTGGTCTGCGCCCGATCGTTCCAAGCCGCCGTGGGCTGCGTTGACGCCCAGCAAGGTAGCTTGAAATGGACGCGCGTGACCGGTGGCACCGACGGCGTGGCCGCTGATGCGGAAACGGTCTTCAGCGCCGATGCCTCTGACCGCATCACCGCTTGGAAAGCAGCTAATGGAGAGGTGCTTTGGACTTCCGACAAGCTGATGCACCGTGGTTTGAGCGCGCCGTTGATCGTCGGCAAAGCCGTGGTCTTTGGTGATGCTGAAGGCATGCTTCATTTCATGTCGCGCGACAAGGGCGAGGCAGTGCTTCGCCTGCCCACCGACGGCAGTGCCATCCTCAGCGCGCCCGTTATTTCAGGCACCACCATGCTGGTGGTCACCAAGGCAGGCGGCGTCTTTGCGTTTCGCCCGGAATGAATTGGGAGCCCGGTTGAAAGCGAATCCGACCGCGAATCCCGCAGGATGTGATCCCACCCTATGAGGGCAGCTGCCGCATGAAACCCGTCATCGCCATCGTCGGGCGCCCCAACGTTGGCAAGTCCACGCTGTTTAACCGCATGACCAAAACCCGCGACGCCATCGTCGCGGACTTTGCCGGCCTTACGCGCGACCGCCACTATGGCGACGGCCGCTTGAGTGACCGTGAATACATCGTCATCGACACCGGTGGTTTCGAGCCCACCAGTGAAACCGGAATCGTCAAGGAAATGGCCAAGCAGACGCGGCAGGCTGTTGCCGAAGCCGACGCGGTGATTTTTGTGGTCGACATCCGCGCGGGTGTGTCGGCTCAAGACCATGACATTGCGCGATACCTGCGCACAGTCGGCAAGAAGGTGATCATCGCCGCTAACAAGGCTGAAGGCATGGTCGAGTCGCCACTGATAGGCGAGTTTTACGAGCTCGGTATGGGCGAGCCGCATCCGGTGTCTTCGGCCCACGGCCAAGGCATACGCAGTTTGGTCGAGGCTGCGTTAGAGCATTTTTTCTTTGACGAAGAAGAGGCTGAAGCAGAGGAGGGAGCACCCATCAAGCTGGCGGTGGCGGGTCGGCCCAATGTTGGCAAAAGCACCCTCATTAACACCTGGTTGGGCGAAGAAAGACTGATCGCTTTTGACATGCCCGGCACCACGAGGGACGCCATCAGTGTGCCGTTCGAGCGCAACGGCCAGCAATTTCAGTTAATCGACACAGCTGGGCTTCGCCGCAAGGGCAAGGTGTTTGAGGCCGTTGAAAAATTCTCTGTCGTCAAAACCTTGCAGGCCATTGCCGAGGCCAATGTTGTGTTGTTGTTGCTGGACGCTACCCAAGGCGTCAGCGAGCAAGACGCCCATATCGCGGGCTACATTCTGGAGAGCGGCCGCGCGGTGGTGCTTGCCGTGAACAAATGGGACGCGGTGGACGATTACCAAAAACTGACTCTGCAACGCTCGATCGAGCAGCGACTTGCGTTTTTGAAGTTCGCCCCGGTGATGAACATCTCTGCCATCAAGCGCCAAGGTATGGCGCCAGTGTGGAAGGCCATCGCCGATGCGCATGCGTCGGCCAATCGAAAAATGACCACCCCTGTGCTGACGCGCTTATTGCTCGACGCGGTGGAGCACCAAACGCCCAAGCGCGCCGGTATGTTCAGACCCAAGCTGCGTTATGCGCACCAAGGCGGCATGAATCCGCCGGTGATCGTCGTGCACGGCAACTCCTTGGAGCACGTCACTGAGTCTTACAAACGATTTCTTGAAGGCCGCTTTCGCGAGCACTTCAAATTGACCGGTACGCCATTGAGAATCGAGATGCGCTCGGGTCACAACCCCTACGGCACCAAGGGCGATTAAGGCAGCATTTCAACTGCTAGCGCAGCTTCTCCGTGATCAAAAAATCGACGGAACCCTGTGTTACCGTGAAGCTCTGATGTACTTTAAACACGGAAAAATATCGTGAGCAACAAAGGTCAACTCTTGCAAGATCCGTTTTTGAACCTGCTTCGCAAAGAACACGTACCGGTTTCAATTTACCTCGTGAACGGTATCAAATTGCAGGGACACATTGAGTCGTTTGACCAGTACGTCGTTCTGCTTCGCAACACCGTTACTCAAATGGTGTACAAGCATGCCATCTCGACCGTCGTGCCCGGTCGCGCAGTGAATTTCAGCGCTTCCGAAGCGCCGGAAACTCCTTGACGCCGGCCGCGACGGTTCTGCCGAAAACTGTCCCAAATGGCTTGGCGCGTGCCATTTTGGTGGGCGTGGATATTGGCGGCAATCGCACTTTCGACGACACGCTGGATGAGCTGGCTCTCTTGGCGGAGTCGGCAGGTGACACCGCAGTAGCGCGTGTGATTGCCAGGCGCAAGTCGCCCGATCCGGCTTTGTTCGTAGGTTCTGGCAAGGCCGATGAAATCAAAGAGCTGGTGCAATTGCATCATGCCGAGGCAGTGCTTTTTGATCAGGCCTTGTCCCCTGCGCAGCAGCGCAACCTGGAGCGTCACCTCGGGGTCGCGGTGGCTGATCGCACCATGCTGATATTGGAGATTTTTGGTGAGCGCGCGCAAAGTCACGAAGGCAAGTTGCAGGTCGAGCTTGCGCGTCTCCAAGACCTGGCGACTCGTCTGGTGCGGCGATGGAGTCACTTGGAGCGCCAACGCGGCGGAATCGGCAACCGAGGTGGTCCTGGAGAGGCACAGATCGAGCTCGACCGACGCATGATCGGGGAACGTATCAAGGCGGTGAAGCAACGTCTTGACAAGGTCAAAAAACAGCGAAGTACTCAAAGCCGCTCCCGCGAAAGAAATCAAACCTTTCGAGTTTCGCTGGTGGGCTACACCAACGCAGGAAAGAGCACGCTCTTCAATAATTTGGTCAAAGCGCACACGTACGCCGCCGACCAACTGTTCGCCACACTCGACACCACCACGCGCCAATTTTTTTTGGAGGGCTCCGAGCGTTCCGTGTCCTTATCAGACACGGTCGGCTTCATCCGCGAACTGCCGCACAAACTGGTCGATGCCTTCGAAGCCACGTTGCGCGAGGCTACCGACGCCGATTTGCTGTTGCATGTGGTCGATGGTGCAAGCCCGGCGCTCGCGGAACAGATGGCCCAGGTTCAGAGAGTTTTGCTCAGCATAGGTGCTGAACGAGTGCCGCAAATACTGGTTTTCAATAAAGCCGATAAGCTCGACGAAACGCAAAGGCCTCGCTTGATGATCGACACTTATGAAATCGAAAGTGGGATCTGCACGCCACGCGTTTTTGTAAGCGCTTTGAGCGGAGAAGGCTTACCGCAACTCAAAGAATTGATTGCTGACGCCGTAGCAGGTCGCTTGGCAGTTCGCTTGAATTTGTCTCAGTTGTCTCCATTTGTCGAGGCGTCCGAAGAGAACATCGACGTACGCTTCGACGAAGAAGCACAAATCGCGCCTCTGGCCGAACAAAGCAAAGTGTCTCGCGCTCTTATCCATTCCCTTCACAACGATCAACCCGCCGCAGCATGACCATGAGTTCTTCATCAACTCTTCCTCGCACCTTGGCGGCGCTTTGCAGCGCCCTTTTGGCATTTATTTCCGGTCTTTTTAGTCTGGCACGCTGGAGCCTCACCGGCAAGGCGGCGGGAGCGGCAGCACTCTCTGACGGCGTCGTACTGAACGCAGGCGGTAAAGGCGACGGGCCGCCTGATTTGGAAGAGTTATGGCGTGACCTCAACAAAAAATTGAATGGGGTTTTCGGTGGCAAAGGCGGTAATGCGCCGCGCCGCGACAACAACGGCAGTGGTGACAAAGGCGGAGGCAACTTCCAACCCGACATGAAAAGTGCCGGCATCGGCGCGGGTTTGATTGCGGGCGTGGTGATCCTGTTGTGGCTTGCCAGCGGTTTCTTCATCGTGCAGGAAGGTCAGCAGTCGGTGATAACGTCGTTTGGGCGCTATTCCAAAACCGTCGACGCGGGGTTTCAGTACCGCTTTCCATACCCTTTCCAAGCCAACGACACGGTGGCGGTGTCACAACTGCGCTCGGTCGAGGTGGGTCGGAATGCCGTCGTTCAGGCAACCGGCTTGCGCGACTCGTCGATGCTCACGCAGGACGAAAATATTGTCGACATTAGATTCACCGTTCAATATCGGTTGAAAGATGCGCGCGCGTACTTGTTCGAGAACAACAAGCCGGACGAAGCTGTGGTTCAAGCAGCAGAGTCCGCGGTGCGAGAGATAGTCGGAAAAAGCACCATGGATTCTGTGTTGTACGAACAGCGCGATGCCATTGCGACTGAGCTTGTCAAATCGTTGCAAGCGCAGTTAGACCGTTTGAACGCGGGTATTTTAGTGGTCAACGTGAACGTGCAAAACGTTCAGGCCCCGGAGCAAGTGCAAGCCGCGTTTGACGACGCCTTCAAGGCCGGGGCCGACCGTGAGCGGTTGAAGAATGAGGGACAGGCTTATGCGAACGACGTGATCCCGAAAGCGCAGGGTACGGCCGCGCGTCTGTTTGAAGAGGCCGAGGGCTACAAAGGCCGCGTGATTGCCCAGGCCGAAGGCGATGCACAGCGCTTCAACCGCGTTCTCAGTGAATATCAGAAAGCGCCCGGTGTCACTCGCGATCGCATGTACATCGACACCATGCAGCAGGTCTACTCTAATGTCAGTAAGGTTTTGGTTGACAGCCGTGCAAATTCGAACCTGCTTTATTTGCCATTGGACAAATTGATGCAGCAGACCGCGGTGGGAAGTTCCCCGGCGTCACCAGCAACGGCTGTTCCTGCGACCCCTGACGTTGCTGCCCCGGCTGGTACTGGCGCCGTGGACATCCGCTCGCGCGACGGCCAACGCGGCCGGGACCGTGACGGTCGCTGAAGTTTTTCTATTGCTTCAACGCCCTGGCCCACTCACAAATTAAACAAAACATCATGAATCGCATCGGTTTTTACGTAGCAGGCGCTTTGATTGCGCTGATGGTGGCCTTTTCCACCTTGTTCATAGTCGATCAGCGTCAGTTCGCGGTGATCTACGCGTTGGGCGAAATTAAAGAAGTGGTGTCTGAACCGGGTTTGAAATTCAAGTTACCGCCGCCGTTCCAAAACGTCGTGTTCTTGGACCGCCGCACACAAACTTTGGACAGCCCTGAGACACGTCCTATCTTTACGGCTGAAAAGAAGAGTTTGGTGATCGACTGGTTGGTTAAATGGCGCATCACCGACCCGAAGCAATTCATCCGCAACAACGGCACTGAAATGCGCAACGTTGAAGCGCGTTTAAGCCCTATCGTGCAAGCGGCATTCAACGAAGAAGTCACAAAGCGAAATGTGTCAGAGATGTTGGCCACTGAGCGCGATAAAGTCATGCAAGGCGTACTCGCTCGGCTGGGTGATGAGGCCAAATCGTTTGGCATCAAAATTGTCGATGTCCGAATAAAGCGTGTAGATTTTGCGGTGAACATCACGGATTCCGTGTACCGAAGAATGGAATCCGAGCGCAAACGTGTGGCCAACGAATTGCGATCTACCGGCGCCGCCGAGGGCGAAAAAATTCGGGCTGACGCTGACAAACAGCGAGAGGTGATCGTGGCTAACGCTTACCGTGACGCACAGACCGTCAAAGGTGACGGCGATGCGAAAGCGTCAAGTCTTTACGCCGAGTCTTTCGGTCGAGACCCGCAGTTCGCTCAGTTTTATCGCAGCTTGGAAGCCTATCGATCAACCTTCCGCAACAAGACAGATGTGATGGTGCTTGACCCATCCAGCGAGTTTTTTAAAGCCATGCGCGGTAATGGTCCTGCGCCCGTGGCAGCACCTCCGAAAAAGTAACTCGCACTGTTCGCACCATGTGGAACATGCTGTTGGGTGCGATCGCATTGATGCTGGTGATTGAGGGCTTGCTGCCATTTTTTAGTCCCAATGCTTGGCGCGGAGTCTTCGCACGGGCAATGCAGATGAGCGATGGTCAAATTCGCTTTCTGGGATTAAGCAGCATGTTTGTGGGCGTATTGGTTTTGTTAATTTTTTTAAACTGAGCGTTGCTAGCGGGTTTGAAGATTCGCGCCTGTTGGTTTGAGGCGAGGAGACCCAAGCGTTTGTGTGCACGAGCGCCGGTACAATCTCGTTTTTAATACCTTGGTCATTTCACATGTTGTCTGCATGGCTGCTGCCAGAGCACATAGCCGACGTCTTGCCGGCGCAGGCCAGGCACATTGAAGAGTTGCGTCGCGCGCTTTTGGATGTCACCCGTCGCTATGGCTGCGAGCTGGTTATGCCACCTTTGCTGGAACACCTGGAGAGCCTGCTCTCAGGCACCGGCCAGGCGTTGAGCCTCAAGACCTTTAAGCTCGTGGACCAGCTCAGTGGTCGCACTCTCGGCGTTCGCGCTGACACCACTCCTCAAGCCGCACGCATCGATGCACACCTTCTAAATCGTGTGGGTGTGACCCGTCTTTGCTACAGCGGTCCCGTGCTGCACACCAAACCTGACGGATTGCACGCGACGCGTGAGCCCTTGCAGTTTGGTGCGGAAATTTTTGGTCACGCAGGTCTGGAGGCTGACCTCGAAGTCTTAGACATGGCGCTTGATTGCCTGCGTTGCGGGGGGGTGGCGCGAGTTACTTTGGACATTGGCGACGCGCGCATCGTGCGGGCTTTGTTGGCCGGCGTGATGCTGGACGAGCAGGGCATCGGCGCTGTGACGCAGGCGCTCGCTGGCAAAGATGCAGCAACTCTTGTGTCCTTGTGCGCCGATTTCCCACGCGAGGCACGCGACGGATTACAAGCACTTTTGCGTTTGTACGGTGGCGTAGAGGTTTTGGACGAAGCGCAGCGAGCCTTGCCGGCAAGGCCGTTGATTCAAGCTGCACTGCGAGATTTGCGCTGGCTGGCCAAGCACATAGCGCAGACTCATCCGCAAGCGACTGTGGGTTTTGATTTGGCAGATATAGGTGGCTACGCGTACTACAGCGGGACGCGCTTCGCCGTTTACGCGCAAGGCTCCAGTGACGCATTGCTCCGCGGCGGACGTTATGACGAAGTCGGTTCGGTGTTTGGCCGCAACCGGCCTGCCGTTGGCTTCAGCATGGACCTGAAGGAGTTGGCTGCGCTGACACCCATGCACAAGCAGCCGCCTGCGATACGTGCGCCATGGGCCGAGGATGCCAGTCTGCGTGCGCAGGTGCGCGCATTGCGTGAGTCCGGTGAAACCGTTACCTGTGTACTGCCCGGACACGAACACGAAGGGCAAGAATTTGATTGCGACCGGGAGTTGGTCGCGGTCGATGGACAGTGGGTATTGCGCGCTCTTTGAAGTGCCGCGGTTTTTCTCTTCTCAGACACTGGATCTTTTCAAATGCAACAAGTCAAGGCGAGCGTACCCGGCCGAAATGTGGTCGTTGTGGGCACACAATGGGGCGACGAAGGCAAGGGCAAAGTAGTTGACTGGTTAACGGACCACGCTCAAGCTGTCGTGCGTTTTCAGGGCGGTCACAACGCAGGCCACACGCTGGTCATCAAAGGCGTCAAGACCGCCTTGCAATTGATTCCGTCGGGCATCATGCGCGAAGGCGTGAAGTGCTACATCGGCAACGGAGTGGTGGTGGACCCGTCGCACCTAATGCTGGAGATTGAACGCCTCGAGGCTGGAGGGCTTGATGTGCGTTCACGGCTCTTCGTGAGCGAGTCCTGTCCACTCATCTTGCCCTTTCACGTGGAGGTCGACAAAGCTCGCGAAGCTTTGCGCGAAACCAGTGGTGCCGGAAAAATTGGCACCACGGGCAAGGGCATCGGCCCCGCTTATGAAGACAAAGTGGCGCGCCGTGCGCTGCGCATCCAAGACTTGAAACACCCGGATAGGTTTGCGGCCAAGTTGCGTGAACTTCTGACGCTGCACAACTTTTCACTTACCGGCTATCTCAACAGCAAAGCGCTGGAATTCCAACCTATCTTTGATCACGCTATGTCCGTGGCAGAGCAGATCAAACCAATGATGGCCGACGTCGGTTACGCCCTGCACAACGCATCGCGCCAAGGCCACAACATTTTGTTTGAAGGTGCGCAAGGCACTTTGCTGGACATCGATCACGGCACCTACCCGTTTGTGACCTCCAGCAATTGCGTGGCGGGCAACGCGGCTGCGGGAGCGGGCGTCGGTCCTGATCTGTTGCACTACATCTTGGGCATCACAAAGGCTTACACGACACGCGTGGGTAGTGGGCCCTTCCCCACAGAGTTGCCCATGGATGTGCCGGGAACTGTGGGGCATCACTTGTCGACGGTCGGTCAAGAGCGTGGCACGGTTACTGGAAGACCGCGTCGCTGCGGCTGGCTGGACGCAGCTTTGTTGAAGCGCTCTTTCATCATCAACGGTATCAGTGGCTTGTGTATCACCAAGCTTGACGTGTTGGACGGCCTGAGCGAAATTAAGGTCTGCGTTGGTTATGAGTTGTACGGCAAGCGGGTTGATATCTTGCCGCTGGACGCCGACGATATTGCTGCCTGCAAGCCGATTTACGACATCTTCCCTGGCTGGACCGAAACCACCGCAGGTACAACCGAATGGGATGCGCTACCCCTGAACGCGCGTCTGTATTTAGAGCGCGTGCAAGCATTTATCGGTGCGCCTATTGCCATGGTCTCAACGGGGCCTGACCGAGACCACACCATCCTGCTGCGACACCCATATCAGGCTTGATGCGCCATTGCCCGGGGCCCCGACATTGAACGAACCCACCAATTCGACTGAGCCCCAACACACGGAGCCACTATGCTGACCGACGACGGAAAACACCTCTACGTTTCTTGGGACGAATACCACATGCTGATCGAGCGCTTGGCGCTCAAGGTGGCTGCGTCAGGCTGGCAGTTTGATCAGATTTTGTGCCTTGCCCGAGGCGGCATGCGCCCCGGCGACGTGCTTTCGCGCGTCTTTGACAAGCCTTTGGCCATCATGTCCACCAGTTCCTACCGGGCTGACGCGGGCACCATCCAAGGTCGATTGGATTTGGCCAAATACATCACTTTGCCGAAGGGCGAATTGGCAGGACGAGTGCTTTTGGTTGATGACCTCGCCGACTCGGGCGTGACGTTGAGAGCGGTTGTGGACCGTCTGCGAAGCATGCCGTCGATCAGCGAGTTGAAATCAGCTGTGATTTGGAGCAAGGGCGTGTCAACTTACACGCCTGACTACTATGTCGAGTTGCTGCCTAGCAGTCCTTGGATACATCAACCGTTTGAAGACTACGACGGCATGGGTGCAGAAGGGTTGGCCAAAAAATTCGCCATTTGAGGTCGTATTCGCGCAGCGCTGAGGGTATGAAAAAAGGGCTAAACGATTTACCGGCCCGATAACGCAAAAGGCCAGCACGCTGTGCTGGCCTTTATCATTTGGTGCCCAGGAAGGGACTCGAACCCCCACGAAGTTACTCGCTAGTACCTGAAACTAGTGCGTCTACCAATTCCGCCACCTGGGCTTTTCAGAACGTCTTGGACTATATCATTATCAAAATCAACGAACTCAAATCAATCACGACCAGCACCGAGCTGATGGGCGAAGTAGAAGGAACCGTTCACGGTCACCGCGACGGCCACGGTTTCATCAGTCGAAATGACGGCGAGCCTGACTTGTACTTGTCGCAGCAGGAGATGCGCGCGGTCCTGCATCACGACAGGGTTAAAGCTCGAATCGTTCGCTACGACCGGAAAGGTCGCCCAGAGGGGCGTGTCACCGAGATCGTCGAGCGCAAAAAATCGCCAATCATCGGTCGTCTGTTGAACGAGAGCGGAATCTGGTTGGTAGCACCTGAGGACAAGCGTTATGGGCAGGACATTCTTGTGCCCAAGAACGCTATTGCCAACGCCACAGCTGGGCAGGTGGTGGCAATTGAGCTCACCGAGCCCGCGTCCATGTACTCGCAGCCCGTGGGTCGTGTGACCGAGGTACTGGGCGAAATTGACGATCCCGGCATGGAGATTGAAATCGCGGTGCGCAAATACGAGGTGCCGCACCGGTTCTCGCCTGCAACGCTGGCGCAGGCAGCGTCTTTGCCCGAAAAAGTACGCGCTGTCGATTGCAAAAACCGCATCGATTTGACTGACGTGGCGCTGGTCACAATTGACGGAGAAGATGCTCGCGATTTCGACGACGCGGTTTATTGCGAACCTGCCTTCATCGACGGCTCAAGCAAAAAAGCTGGCAAATCATCCGGGAAGGGTGCTGACAAGCCTTTAACGCCCAACGGGTGGCGACTGATTGTTGCAATTGCCGATGTAAGCCACTACGTCAAGCCCGGAGACCCGATAGACGACGATGCCTACGAGCGTGCCACGTCGGTTTACTTTCCGCGGCGTGTCATCCCGATGCTTCCGGAAAAGTTGTCTAACGGGTTGTGTTCGCTGAACCCTAACCAAAACCGCTTGGCGATGGTGTGCGACATGCTGGTCACTGCCGATGGCGAAGTTTCCGCGTACCAGTTTTTCCCTGCCGTGATTTGCTCACATGCGCGCTTTACTTACACCGAAGTGGCTGCCATCTTGGCCAATACGCGTGGTCCTGAAGCGCTGCGCCGCAAAGACAGAGTCAGCGATTTGATCAACCTGCATGACGTCTACCGCGCATTGCTTAAAGAGCGTGCCAAGCGCGGGGCGGTTGACTTTGAAACCACCGAGACGCAAATTGTTTGCGACGACAACGGGCGCATCGAAAAGATCGTTCCGCGGACCCGAAATGAAGCGCACAAGTTGATCGAAGAAGCGATGCTTGCGGCCAATGTTTGCGCCGCAGATTTCATCGCGGTTCATAAGCACCCATCGCTGTACCGAGTGCACGAAGGCCCGACGCCTGAGAAGAAAACTCTGTTGCAAAACTACTTGCGCGCTCTGGGCTTGGGTTTGAGCGTCAGCGACGACCCAAAGCCCGCCGAGTTTCAAGCTATCGCCGCCGCCACCAAAAACCGGCCCGATGCGATGCAGATTCACACGATGCTGCTGCGCTCGATGCAGCAAGCCGTTTACACCGGGACCAACAGTGGTCATTTCGGCTTGGCCTACGAGGCTTACACCCACTTCACCAGCCCGATACGCCGATACCCCGATTTGTTGGTGCATCGCGTTATCAAGGCGCTGTTAATCCACAAGCGCTACTCGCTCAGCAAGGCGATGGTGGATGCGGCACCGAAGGCGCGTCTGTCCACTAAATCGCCTAAGTCCAAGAAGCCGGGCAGTGATGTGCGCCTGAGCCCTGAAGACGAAGTCTGGCAAGTTGCGGGCACGCATTGCAGCGCCAACGAACGCCGGGCCGACGAAGCCTCGCGTGATGTCGAAGCGTGGCTGAAGTGCCGATACATGCGTGAGCATTTGGGCGAAGAATATGGCGGCGCCGTCAGCAGCGTGACCAGCTTTGGCCTTTTTGTTCAACTTGACGGTTTGTTTGTGGAGGGTTTGGTTCACATCACCGAATTGGGCGGCGAGTACTACAGGTTCGACGAAGTGCGACAAGAACTGCGAGGTGAGCGCAGCGGTGTGAAGTACGGTGTTGGTGCGCGCGTGCGCGTGCAGGTCAGCCGAGTTGACTTGGACAGCCGAAAGATCGATTTCCGCTTGGTACACGAAGGACAGGCAGAGCCGTTGACAGGTGCCCGTGTCAAGCGGGACCGTCCTTCAGAGCGCGGAGTCAGCGCCGTGATCGAGTTGGCCGCGATCAAAGCAAGCGATCGCGCTGTGAAGGCGGCCAAACGCAAAGTTGCAGCACCCAAGGGCCAAGCTTTGCGGACGTCAAAAACACCCGTCCGCAAAGGCCCATCAAAAGCTGCCAAACGGCGCTGAAGCGAATGTTTTTTGTAAAAATTCCTCTCAGGAAAGTAGTTCATGACGATTCGATTTGATGGCCGCGTGGCGGTGGTGACGGGTGCAGGAGGGGGCTTGGGTCGCCAACACGCCTTGGCGTTGGCTGCACGAGGAGCCAAGGTGGTGGTGAATGACCTTGGCGGAACGCTGGACGGGCAGGGCGGCACCCCGTTGGCGGCGCAGGCAGTGGTCGATGAAATCCGCGCGGCTGGCGGCGTGGCCATCGCGAGTGGAGCTTCGGTGACCGATGCATTGGCAGTGCGAGCCATGATGGATGAAACGGTCAAAACGTGGGGCCGAGTTGACATTTTGGTCAACAACGCTGGCATCCTGCGTGACCGGAGCTTTAGCAAAATGGAGCTGGACGACTTCCGCTTGGTGCTGGATGTGCACTTGATGGGAGCCGTCAATTGCTGCAAAGCTGCGTGGGACTTGATGCGGACTCAAAACTTTGGCCGCATCGTTTTGACCACGTCTTCTTCTGGCCTGTACGGCAACTTCGGCCAAGCCAATTACGGCGCCGCCAAAATGGCATTGGTTGGCTTGATGCAGACTTTGTCTATCGAAGGCGCCAAGAACAACATACGCGTCAATTGTTTGGCTCCCACCGCAGCTACGCGGATGACGGAAAACCTCATGCCTGAAGCTGTGCTGAAACTGCTTCATCCTGAATCTGTGACGCCTGGGTTGCTCGCATTGGTCGCCGACGACGCACCCACCCGCGTTATTTTGTGTGCTGGCGCGGGGGCGTTTGAACGTGCGCACATCACACTGACCGCCGGTATCTTCGTGGGCATGCCCGCTGATGCGGCGGAGCAAGTGGCCGCGAACCTAGAGGCCATCTCCCATCGTGACGGCGAAACTGTGCCGCAAAGTGGCGCAGCACAAGGCACGTCTGAAATCGCCAAGGCGAGCAAGGCCTCAGGCTGAATCCACATGTTTGAAATTTGCGCTGCCGTTTTGAACGATTTTTTGAGTAAGTTCTCCGCGCACTGAGGTCAGGTCAGTCTCAGTGGAAGGCACTGCGAGCGACACCTAGGAGCATCCCAAGCGCCTGGCGGCGCCCGTTGTTCGCGGAGAAACGATCTTGCGCTACAAGGTGAACGGCAGCGCCTAGATGACCGAACACGCATTGGTGCGAGCGTCGCAGCGGTGTCAGCCGTTGTGGTTCGAGCCCGACTAGGAGCATGGTCCGGGAATCGTCGTTGACATTGGTGAGCGCAGCGATGCGCATCCCGTTCATGAGATTGAGTCGATA
>JBBRGA010000004.1:0-50578 GCA_038241115.1 Burkholderiales bacterium
CCGGCGATGCGTTCATTCACAACGGTTGGGGCGTCGGCGAGACGCGCTGGGGCTGCCTGGCGCAAAAGGCGCGCCTTCAAGGCGACTGGTTGGTGAAGCGGCCCGCAGCTTTCACGAGTCGCCAAGCCATGGCCATCGGAACGGCCGGCTACACCGCCATGCTGTGCGTGATGGCGCTGGAGCGTCATGGTGTGAACCCCGACGCGGGTGAGGTGTTGGTGACCGGCGCAACCGGGGGCGTCGGCAGCGTGGCCACTGCCTTGCTGGCCCAATTGGGCTACCGCGTGGTGGCCGCCACGGGCAAGTTGGCCGAGGCCGATTACTTGAAAGCATTGGGTGCTGCGGACGTGATCGACCGCACTGAGTTGTCCGCACCCGGCAAACCCCTGCAAAAAGAGCGCTGGGCGGGCGTGGTCGACGCCGTGGGCAGCCACACGCTGGTGAATGCGTTGTCGCAAACGCGCTACGGCGGCGTGGTGGCGGCTTGCGGTTTGGCGCAGGGCTTCGATTTGCCCGCCACGGTGATGCCCTTCATCTTGCGCGGCGTGACGCTGGCTGGAATCGACAGCGTGATGGCACCGCTGACGCTGCGTCAACAAGCATGGGACCGTTTGGCCCGCGATTTGGACGTGACCAAACTTGAGACCATGATCGATGAAGTGGTGCTGGACGGTGCTATCGCCAAAGCGCATGCATTGATGAACGGTCAGATGCGCGGGCGCGTGGTCGTGTCGATTTAGCCTGCTCAGCCACCGAGTTTTTCGTTTTAACCAAGCACAAACTACCTTCGTTCGGGCTGGCTCCTCGAGACCTCAGGTCGAACGGGGAAGGAGTTCGTGTTTCACTTGATTGGACAAACGCGCCAGTGCGCAGTCAACTTAAGAGTCCGCCATGACCCCAACCACCTACGCTGACTTCTACCGCCGCTCGATCACGCAGCCCGACGCCTTTTGGGCCGAGCAAGCTGAGCTCATCGATTGGCAGCAACCGTTCAATGCGGTGTGCGACAACAGCAACCCGCCCTTCAGCCGCTGGTTCGTGGGTGGCACCACCAATCTGTGCCACAACGCGGTGGACCGGCACTTGACCACGCGACCTGATCAAGCAGCGTTGATATGCGTGTCGACTGAAACGAATCAGGAGCGCACCTACAGCTTTCGTGAGCTGCACGCCGAAGTGCAGTGCATGGCGGCGGTGTTGCTCAGCCTGGGCGTCAAGCAAGGCGATCGCGTGCTCATCTACATGCCCATGATTGCGCAGGCGGCGTTTGCCATGCTGGCGTGCACGCGCATCGGCGCCGTGCACAGCGTGGTGTTCGGCGGCTTTGCCAGCGGCAGTTTGGCCAGCCGCATCGACAACGCCGAGCCCACCGTCATCGTCAGTGCCGACGCCGGCAGCCGCAGCGGCAAGGTCATGCCCTACAAGCCGCTGTTGGACGAAGCCGTGAAGCTGGCGGCGCACAAGCCCGCGGCAGTTTTGATGGTCAACCGTCATCTGGCGGCAATGGACATGCAGGCCGGCCGCGACCACAGCTATGAAGAGATTCGCGCTTCGCACATCGACACCGTCGTGCCTTGCGTGTGGCTCGATTCGGCCGCAATCAGCTACACCCTGTACACCAGCGGCACCACCGGTCTGCCCAAAGGCGTGCAACGCGACACCGGCGGCTACGCCGTGGCCCTGGCCGCCAGCATGAAACACATCTTCGGGGCCTGCGTCGACAACTCGGCGGGGCAAACCTACTTTGCCACCAGCGACATCGGCTGGGTGGTGGGCCACAGCTACATCGTCTACGGCCCTTTGATTGCGGGCATGGCCACGATCATGTACGAAGGCCTGCCGACGCGGCCCGACGCCGGCGTGTGGTGGAGCCTGGTCGAGAAGTACAAGGTCAGCGTGATGTTCAGCGCGCCCACTGCCGTGCGCGTTCTGAAAAAACAGGACCCGAAGTTTCTGACGGCGTACGACCTTAGTTCACTGCGCGCCTTGTACCTGGCGGGCGAGCCTTTGGACGAACCCACCGCCACCTGGATTTCCGGCGCTTTGGGCAAACCCATCATCGACAACTATTGGCAAACCGAGACCGGCTGGCCGATCTTGACGGTGGCCAACCCGGTGCAGGCCATGCCCAGTAAATTCGGCAGCCCCGGCGTGCCCATGTACGGCTTCAAGGTGAAGCTGCTCGACGAGGCCACCGGCGAAGAACTGCTGGGTGCCCACAAAAAAGGCGTGCTGGTGATCGACGGCCCCTTGCCACCCGGCTGCATGCAAACCGTGTGGCGTGATGACGCGCGCTTTGTCAAAACGTATTGGAGTTCGGTGCCTGGTCAGCAGGTCTACAACACCTTCGATTGGGGCATACGCGACGAGAACGGCTACTACTACATCCTCGGTCGCACCGACGACGTCATCAACGTGGCCGGCCACCGCTTGGGCACGCGCGAAATTGAAGAAAGCATCTCCGCCCACACCAACGTGGCCGAGGTGGCCGTGGTGGGCGTGGCCGATGCGCTGAAGGGTCAGGTGGCGATGGCGTTCGTGGTGGCCAAAGACGCGAGCGGATTGGAGCTTCCCGCCAATGCGATGAAGCTCGAAGGCGACATCATGAAAGTGGTGGACACATCGCTCGGCGCAGTGGCCCGGCCGGCCCGCGTGATCTTCGTCAACGCCCTGCCCAAAACACGCTCGGGAAAAATGCTGCGCCGCGCGATTCAGGCGGTGTGCGAGCAGCGCGATCCTGGCGACCTGACCACCATGGAAGACCCCGCCGCGCTGCAGCAGATCAAGGAGTTGTTGGGTCAGGCGTAATGCGTGGGGTAATGCTTGGGGTAATGCTTGGGGTGACGGGCGCCTGCGCGATTCGAGTTTGCAGTTCGGCCCAGCCGGCCGCACCCAGTTTTTCCAGCGTGGCGATGTTGGTCTCGAAGATGGTCTCGGCGTTCGGGAAGCTCGTCACCGCGCGCTCGACGCTGTCCTCGCGCAGCAAGTGCAGCGTGGGAAACGGCGCGCGGTTGGTGGCGTTGGCAACGTCGTCAGGCTCGGTGCCTTCAAACTGAAATTGCGGATGAAAGCTGGCCACTTGCAGCACACCGTCATAGCCCAGTTCTTCGAGTGCCGAATCGGCCAATTCCAAGAAGTCGTTGAAGTCGAGAAAATCGGTCAACACCTTCGGATGGACCAGCAAGCTCGTCTCGACTTTGGCGGGGTCGGCCTCGGCCAGAAAGTGCATTTCGGCGCACAGCTCGGCCATCAACGTGTCGATGTTCTTTGCCTCGCTCACGACCACACGAATCTGATTTTTGACTTGCACCGCCCGCGCAAACGGGCACAGGTTCAAGCCCACCACGGCGTGCGAAATCCAGGCTCGGGTTTGCGCAATCACGCAGTCTGATGTGAGGTTCATTTTTGAATGCTCGATATGCTGTGAAGTCTTGAATTGGAAGCAGCCGCGGACGTGTTCATGCAGACCTTGAAATACCTGGCGGGTTACTCGGAAGACACGCTCAAGCGCGTGCGCGATTTGATCAGCGCCAACAAGCTGGGTGAGCACCTGGCTGCCAAGTATCCCGACACGCACGACATGCGCACCGATCGTGCGCTTTATGACTACACCATGGCCCTGAAGCAGCGCTTCATGCGAAGTGCGGTGCCGCTGAGCAAGGTGGCTTATGACAACCGGTTGCGTGTGCTGCAACACGCTCTGGGCACCCACACCACGGTGTCCCGCGTTCAGGGCGGCAA
Organism: Burkholderiales bacterium; assembly: GCA_038241115.1. Lineage (GTDB taxonomy): Bacteria > Pseudomonadota > Gammaproteobacteria > Burkholderiales > Burkholderiaceae_C > JANYJJ01. The sequence continues at coordinate 3,742 of JBBRGA010000004.1, forward strand.
CCTCAAATCAAAGCGCGAAATTCGCGTGTCGAGTCTGTTCAAAGAAACGCCGCCCGAGTTTTTGAAAATGATCGTGGTTCACGAGTTGGCGCACATCAAAGAGCGTGAACATGACAAAGCGTTTTACCAACTTTGCACCCACATGGAGCCCGACTATCACCAGTTTGAATTTGACCTGCGGCTGCTGCTGACGCAGCGTGAGGTGGAAGGGCAAGGCGAAGGGTGACGTGCGCCGCCCTCAAGCCCGCACAAACAACGTCTCCAGCGGCTCATCGCCCACTTGACGGCTGCAGTGCCCGTGCACTTGGGCGTCAAACACGGCACCTGCTGGCAGCGTGTCGGCCGAGAAGAAATGTTGGCCCGGATGGAACAGGCGCGAGCTGCCGTCTTGCAAGCCGATCTCCATCACGCCGCGCAATATGAACACCCACTGCGGTTTGTCGGTGCAATGAAACTCACTGCGAAAACCCACCGGGCTGCGCCGCAGCTGCATGCCGCCGCTGGGTTGCAGTGGCGACAACAGCGCCTTGGCTGAGCCTTCACTGAGCAGCAACGGCGCCTCGTGAAAGCGTGCAAAGCCGTCGGCGTCGGTTCGCAAATGGGTGATCGTGATTTCGTTCATTGACCGCAACCTTTGTTCCGGGTGCAAAGCGCCGCAAGACCGGTTTGTCGCGCTGCTTTCATTTGCCGAGTTGTTGCCACAAATACGCAAATTCCATCGCCAGCAAGTGCGCGCGTTGTTCGTTGTCGGCCGCGCCACCGTGGCCGCCTTCGATGTTCTCGTAGTACAGAACGTCATGCTTTTGCGCTTGCATGCGCGCCACCATTTTTCTGGCGTGAGCCGGGTGAACGCGGTCGTCCCGGGTTGACGTGGTGAACAGCACGGTGGGGTATTTGGCACCCGGTTTGACGTTTTGGTAGGGGCTGTACTGGCTGATGTAGGCCCATTCGGCCGGCACATCGGGGTTGCCGTATTCGCCCATCCATGACGCACCGGCCAGCAACTGATTGAAACGCTTCATGTCGAGCAGCGGCACCTGGCACACCACCGCGTTGAACAGCTCGGGTCGCTGGGTAAACACTGCTCCCACGAGCAGGCCGCCGTTGCTGCCGCCCATGATGCCGAGCTGCTTGGGGGTGGTGATTTTTTGGGCGATCAAGTCTTCTGCCACGGCGATGAAATCGTCGTAGCTGCGCTGCTTGTTTTGCTTCATCGCGGCCTGATGCCAGTTGGGGCCAAATTCGCCTCCGCCGCGTATGTTGGCCACCACACGCACACCTCCGCGAAGCGCCCAAGCGCGGCCAAAAGCGGCCGAATACGAGGGGTTCAGCGAGACCTCGAAACCGCCGTAGCCGTACAACAACGTGGGGTTGCTGCCGTCCGCTTTGGCGCCTTGCGGCCACACCACAAAGTAGGGCACGCGGGTGCCGTCTTTGGACGTGGCAAAGCGCTGCTCGGCGCGCATGCCATCGGCGTTGAACTGCGCCGGTCGTGCCTTCAAAGGCTCGTAGGCCAGGGTTTTGGTGCTGCCCAAGTACAAGGTTTCAGGCGTGAGGAAGTCGGTGTACGTGACCAAAAAGTTGTTGGCCAGCGGGTCCTTGGTCACCTCGGGGTCGTGCAGGCTGCTGACGCTCAAAGTGCCTAATCCACCTTGAGCGCCTTGAATGCCAGGCGCTGGCATGTCGCGCTGAAAAAAGCCGCTGCCCACCTTCTGCCAAAGCTCCAACTTGCTGACCACGTTGTCCAGCACGTTGATGATGAGGTGGTCGCGTGTGGTGGTGTAACCGCTGAGCGATCGGGTAGCGGTGGGCGTGAACAAAGCCTTCAGGTTGCGCTCGCCGCGCAGGTAGGCAGCGGCATCAGTTTGCAGCAGAGAACCCGACATAAACACGGTGTTGCCAACTTTCAAATCGCTGCGCAAGCTCAGCAGCAGCTTGTCTCGCATGAAGCCGATGCCGGCGTCGTCGGGCACGTCCAGCGGCACCAGTTTGTCGCCCTGAAGCAGCGTGACTTTGCTGGTGAAAAAGTCGGGTGACCGGCTGAACCAGGTGCGCTCGAATCCGGGTGTGGTGTCTACCGTCGCGCCGGCGGCCACGTCGGTCGACAAGCCTTCAAATACGGTGGTGGCGTCGCTCAACGGCGAGCCGCGTTTCCAGCGCTTGACCACGCGCGGGTAACCCGATGTGGTGAGCGATTCGGGTCCGAAATCGGTGGCCACGAAGACGGTGTTGGCGTCTATCCAGTCGACATCTGATTTGGCTTCAGGCAGGGTGAAGCCGTCGGCCACAAATTGCTTGCTCGCGGTGTCGAATTCACGAACCACTTTGGCGTCGGCGCCGCCGCGTGACAGTGAAATCAGGCAGCGTTTGTAGTCGGGACCCAAGCAGCGCGCGCCAGCCCAAACCCAGTTCTCATCCTCGGCCAGGCCCAGTGCATCCAGATCGATCACCGTCTCCCAAGCGGGCGCGGCTTTGCGATATTCGGCCAAGCTGGTGCGGCGCCACAGCCCGCGTTTGTTTTTCTCGTCCTGCCACAGGTTGTAGACAAAACTTCCGCGCCGGGAAATCGCCGGTATGCGGTCTTTCGAGTTCAGCACCTCCAGCAGCTGCGTTTTGATGGGTGCGTACTCAGTGCGCGCAGTCAGCACTTTGTTGCTTTCGGCATTTCGCTCGCGCACCCACGCCAAAGGCTTTTCGCCGAGCACTTCTTCGAGCCAGATGAACGGGTCTTCAGCAGCGGCGGGGTTGGTTTGCGACATGGAATGGGGTGCGTAAAAAGTAAGGGCCACCAAGAGCACGGTGTAGACGGTGACGACGCGCTTTTGGACAGCGTGCGCCCAGGTGGCGGTGCGGCTGGAGGCTGGGATGATGGCGGTGCGGATGGTGGAGGCGGGGATGGTGGAAGCGTGCGGTGTCATGCTTGCAAGGATCGAGTTTCGGGGTGGCGCTGCATGTAGGTGCGAACGTAAGAACAGGCAGGGTTGACCTTCAGTTTCGCGGCCTTGGCGTGCGCCAAGGCGGCTGCGACCAGCGTCGCCGCAATGCCGCGACCCGCCAATGCCGCAGGAACTTCGGTGTGGGTCATGTGCATCACACCACCAGCGAGTTGATAGTCGGCCACGCACAGCAGGCCTTCGACCTGGCACTCGAAACGGTGTCGGGCGACGTTGTGCAGAACGTGAATTGGAGCGGGAACGGGAGCAGGAAAGGGAACGGGGATCATGCTGGCGCAACCTGAGGGTGAAGCGATTGAAAACTACAGCGGATACAACTTGTGCGGCGTGATTTCCACCGTGCGCGTGGCGTCGGCAATCCATAGCGTGCCGTCTTGCACCGTCACTTGCAACTGCATGGTGCGCTGCGCCAACTCGCCCAGCGCCTGACTGGCGGCCGCGTCAATTTGCCAGACTGTCAAGTTGCGCGCACGGGTGATTTTGTTTTCAATGCCGCGCCACCACACCGCGGTGCTGGCACTGAAGCTGAGCACACTCACGCGACCCGCCTTGCCGCTGGCTTTCATCAAACGTTTTTCGTCGGGCTGGCCGACGTCTATCCAATGGACTATCTGGCCGGTGAGATCTTTTTGCCACAGGTCGGGCTCATCGGTGTCCCACAGGCTTTTTGCCAACTCGAGGCCGCCGTCGTCGCTGCTGGCCGGAACGTTCAGTACAAACGCCAGCACGCGTATCAGCATGCGTTCATCGGTTTCTGAAGGGTGGCGCGCAATGGTGAGCGCGTGGTCGCCATAGACATTGCGGTCCATGTCAGCGATTTGCAAATTCGCCTTGTAGATGGTCGCTTTGATGGCCATGGGTCGCTTTTTCGTCTGGGGTGAGAGAGGCGCGATTAAAGCAGACGGGCACGCCTGGAGCTCAAGCCCACGCCGATTGCCGCGACGCTGGTCGGCGCTGAATGTAGAAATCTACAATCCGCGATTAACAACGATTCGGACACCACGCCATGAGCATGAAAAAAAGCGACCTCGACAAGAACATGGGCAAGGTTCTGACGGGAAAGATGAAAACAGCCATCGTGCCGGACCGCTTTGCGCAGAGCGCCGCCGCTGCGGTGGACAAACGCGAACAACGCAAGCGCGATTCGGCTGCCGGTTTGGTGCCATTTGCCTGCAAGCTGCCTTCTGATTTGGTGCGCCAGCTGCACGACAAGGCGGTGGGTGTCGAAGGCGGGCTGAACGCCCTGGTTTCGGCCGCATTGGCCAAAGCCGTGGCTTGACGGCAAGGGCTTGAAGGGTCTTTGCAACCGACCCTCCTGCACTCAGGGCGAGTTCATCAAGGCGAAAGCTAAAGCTGAGTGCGCAAGGTCCAAATTTCTGGAAACAGCACCACGTCGAGCATCTTGCGCAAATAACTGACACCGCTGGTACCGCCGGTGCCGCGCTTGAAACCAATCACGCGCTCGACGGTGGTGACGTGCCGGAAGCGCCACAGGCGAAACGCGTCCTCCAGGTCGGTCAGTTCTTCACCCAGTTGATACAAATCCCAATGCGCCTTGGGGTCGCGGTAAACCGCTAACCAAGCGGCCTCGACCTCGGCATCAGCGGCATAGGCCTGCGTCCAGTCGCGCTGCGTGTGCGACAGCGGCACCAGCAAGCCGCGTCGTGACAGCAAGCGCAGTGCTTCATCGTAAAGCGACGGCGCGCGGTAGACAGCTTCCACCCGCGCCAGTACCTCGGGGCGGTGCGCATGTGGCTTCAGCATGGCGGCATTTTTGTTGCCCAACATGAATTCGATGCTGCGGTACTGCCAGCTCTGAAAGCCGCTGCTGCGACTGAGGAAGGGGCGGATGGCGGTGTACTCGGGCGGCGTCATGGTGGCCAACACGTCCCACGCGTGCACCAGCTGTTCCATGATGCGGCTGACCCGGGCCAGCATCTTGAAAGCACCGCTGAGGTCATCAGCAGCCACGCAGCGCATGGCCGCACCCAGCTCGTGCAGCATCAGCTTCATCCACAGCTCGCTGGTTTGGTGCTGCACGATGAACAGCATCTCGTTGTGGTCGGGCGACAGTGGGCGCTGCGCCGACAACAACTCGTCCAGATGCAGGTAATCGGCGTAGCTCATGTCTTGGGAGAAGTCGAGCTGAGCGCCTTCTTCGTTCACGATTTGTTCGCCTTTCATGTTGCCCACCTGGCTCAGGTCACGGCCGAGCGCACTTGAAAGCGAGCCTCTTTCCACTCGCCCGTTTGCAGCACTTGCAGCATGTGCTCCACCGCGTCCCACACATCGACAAAGCGCACGTACAGCGGCGTGAAACCGAAGCGCAGGATCTCGGGCGCGCGGAAGTCGCCAATCACGCCTCGCGCAATCAGCGCCTGCATGACGGCGTAGCCGTGGGCCTCGAACGCGAAGCTGACCTGACTGCCGCGCAGGGCTTGTTCGCGCGGTGACGCCAGCCTCAACCCATGACCAGCGCAGCGCGACTCCACCAGTTCGATGAACAGCTCGGTCAAGGCCACTGATTTGGCGCGCAGTGCCCGCATACCGCCTAAGGGTTCGGCCGCCAATACCGTGTCGAGCCCGCATTCCAGAACCGCCAATGAGATGACGGGCGGCGTGCCGCAGATGTAGCGGTTGATGCCTGGTGCGGGTCTGTAGTCGGGTGTGAAGTCGAACGGTGCGGCGTGTCCCAGCCAACCCGCCAATGGTTGCCAAAACCGCTCGGCGTGGCGCGGATTGGCCCACACAAACGCCGGTGCGCCGGGGCCGCCGTTCAGGTATTTGTAGCCGCAGCCCACGGCAAAGTCGGCGCCGCTGCCGGTCAGGTCCACCGGCAAGGCGCCGGCACTGTGGGCCAGGTCCCACACCGTGAGTGCACCCGCTCGATGCGCCTCCGCCGTGACGGCACCCATGTCGTGAACGCGGCCGGTTCGGTAGTTCACTTGGGTGAGCATGAGCACGGCAAGCTGCTCAGTGAGATGTGCGGCGATCTCGTCCGCCTCGACCAACTTGAGCGTCATGCCCAGCTCTTTGGCCAGGCTCTCTGCGATGTAAAGATCGGTGGGGAAGTTGCTGCGTTCCGACAAGATCACGGTTCGTGCCGGACTGTCTGCTTGACTGATATGAAGGGCCGCGCTGAGCACCTTGAACAGGTTCACCGAGGTTGAATCGGCGACAACGAGTTCACCCGCGCCAGCGCCCACCAGGCGGGCAATCTTGTTGCCAATGCGCTGCGGCAAATCCATCCAACCGGCGGTGTTCCAGCTGCGGATCAGGCCAACGCCCCATTCGTCGCTGACGACCTGTGCAGCGCGTGCGGCGGCGGTTTTGGGCAACACGCCCAGAGAATTGCCGTCGAGGTAAATCACGCCTTCAGGCAGGCTGAATTGGTGGCGCAGCGGGGCCAGAGTGTCTTGTGCGTCGAGCTGGGCGCAGTGTTGCCTTGTGGTGGTGGAGGAGTTCGCGGGTGCGGGCGCGGTTGCGGGTGCGGGCGCGGTTGCGGGTGCGGGCGCGGTAGCTGGTGAGGTTGCAATTGAATTCATCAGAGTTCTCGCAATACCGCGCGCACCGGTGAGGCGTCGGCGGTGGTTAACTTCAAGGGCAGGGCGATGAGCTCGTAGTCGCCTTCGGGCACGGCGTCGAGCACCAGGTTTTCAAGCACGCGCAGGTTCAATCGCAGCAAGGCGTGATGGCTGTCGAGGCTTTTGCTGTCGGCCGGGTCGACCGATTGGCTGTCTATGCCCACCAGCGTCACGCCTTGTCGGGCCAGCCACTCGATGGTGCTTGGAGCGTAGGCGCTGAAATCGGCGGACCAACTGGTGGGCGCGTTCTGGCAGGTGCGCACCAGCACGCGGGGCGGCAGGCGATGACCCGAGAGCAGCGCCGCGTGTTGCAGATGTTCAATTTGCACCAAAGGGCCGCAGGCCAGCGCGTGAATCACTCGGCAGGGGCCGAGGTAGGGCGTCAGGTCAAGCTCGCCGATGGCGGGTTGATCGCAGCCATAGTGCAGCGGCGCATCGGCATGCGCGCCGGTGTGCGGCGACATCGTGATGGCGCTGATGTTGACCGGACAATTCGCTGAAATTCGCGCTGTCCAAAGCTGCGAATACATGGTGTCGCCCGGAAACAGCGGCGAGGCCGTGTGAATGGGCGGGGATATGTCCCAGAGCTTTTTGTCAGCAGTGAAGTTCATGGCGGCGCGCAGAGCAGGCCGTGAAGGTAGCACCGGCGTGGCTGCTGCGGTGTCGGTTTTTTCAGACGCTCATGGATGTGGCAACTGATGTGGCGGCTGATGTAACGACCGATGCGCCGGCTGAACCTGCGACGGACTTTTGCGCCTACGCTCAGGCGCTGGTCTCAGGCTCGATTTGCAGCGCCTCTAAAAACCGCGACACCATGTTGTAGGCGGCGACGGTGGCCGTGAGCTCCACCATTTCGCGGTCGGTGAAATGCGCACGCGCTGCTGCGAACACGGCGTCGGGCACCTGCACCGACAAGGTCATGGCTTGGGTGTAGGCCAGCACGTCGCGCTCCTGCGCCGTGAAAAGGGCAGAACTCTGCCAGGTGCCCACCGCGTCCACCTTGGCCTGTGGCACGCCTTCAGCCAACGCCACAGGCGCATGTTGAAAAAACTCGTACGGCGCGCGGTTCAACACGGCCACCAACAAGATCACCAGTTCGCGCAGGCCGCCGTCAATCTGACCTTCTCTGCGTATGGCGCCGAGGTAAGCGTTCCAGCCTTTCGTAATAGGCGCGCTGTGCAGCAGTTGGCGATCAAGGTTGATGAGCGTGCCGCCGCGACGCAGTTGCACGGCAGCGACGAGTTCGGTGTCTACACCGGGTGTTTGGGCATCGACAAAAGGTAAGCGGGCCATTTTTCGGTTCTCCAGCAATCAATCGACCACGACGTTGGCTTCTTTCACGATGCGACCCAAGCGCACCGATTCAGTCAACACCAAACTGCCGAATTGCTCTGGTGTGCCGCCCACGATGGGCGAGCCGATTTCTTCCCAGCGCTTCTTGACCGCAGGCTCGGCAAAGACGGCGTTGATGGTTTCGTTCAGTTTTTTGATGATGTGCGCCGGTGTGCCGGCGGCCACCGAAATGCCGTGCCAAGCCGCGAAGTCAATCGGCATTCCCAACTCCATCATGGTGGGTACTTTGGGCAGGGCCGGGCTGCGTTTGGCGGTGGTCACGGCAATGGGAATCAACTTGCCCGCGGCAATGTGCTGCAGCGAGCTGCCCAGGATGTCGAACATCACGGGCACCTGGCCGCCGAGCACATCGTTCAACGCCGGGCCGGCGCCTTTGTAGGGCACGTGCTGCATCTTCACGCCGGCTTGCTTGTTGAAAATTTCACCGGCCAGATGTTGCGGCGTGCCGTTGCCAGCCGAGGCGAAATTCAAGCCAGTGGGCTGCGCCTTCAGCAGCGCCAGAAACTCTTTCATGTTGCTGGCTTTGAAGCTGGGGTGAACCTCCAGCACCAAGGGGAAGGCCGAGATTTGGATCACTGGCGCCAGGTCTTTGATGGGGTTGAAGGGCAGGCCTTTGTAGAGCGTTTGATTGACCGACATCGGCCCGCTGGCGGCCAGCAAAATGGTGTGGCCGTCAGGTGCCGACTTGGCCACGCCGTCAGTGCCCACGTTGCCGCCGGCACCGGCTTTGTTTTCCACCACCACCGGCACGCCCAAGCGCTGCTGCATGCTGGGTGCGAGGATGCGCGCCATCAAATCGGTCGGCCCACCGGGCGGATAGGGCACCACAAATTTGATGGCTTTGCCAGCGGTGGGGTAGGGGTCGGCGGCAAAGCTGGCGAGCGGCACCATGGCGAGCGCTGCGGCAACTACTGACAAAAGAAATCGGCGGTGCATGGTGTGTCCAATGGGTGGGATAGCAGCCCCGATAAAGGCGGGCCTGCAAAATTAAGCGTGGGCTGAATTGTCGCGGTGGCGGTGTTCTATGCTTCAACGCGTTTTTACGTACAAACCGAATCCAAGGCAGCCATGATCCAAATCCACCACCTCAACGAATCTCGGTCGCGCCGCATCACCTGGATGCTGGAAGAGCTGGGCCAGCCCTATGAAGTTTTGAGCTACCAGCGCGACCCCAAGACGCGCCTCGCGCCGCCCGAACTGAAGCTGATTCACCCGCTGGGCAAGGCGCCTGTGTTGACCGATAACGGCAACGTGTTTATCGAATCCGGCGCCATCATCGAATACCTGATTCGCGAATACGGCGGCGGCAAATTTGCCCCGGCCATGGGCACGCCGGACTACAACCGCTACATGCAGTTTTTGCACTACGGCGAAGGCTCGGCCATGTTGCCGGTGCTGCTGAAGCTGTACGTGAGCCGACTCGGCGAAGCCGGTGCGCCGCTGCACCCGCGCATTGAAAGCGAGATGCAAAACCACCTGGGATTTTTGAACGCCGAGCTGGAAGGCCGCGACTTCTTTGTAGGCCACGACCTGAGCGGCGCCGACGTGCAGTTGTCATTCGTCGCGCAAGTCGCCGTGAAGGGCGCAGGTCGACAGACGTATCCCAACCTCACGCGCTTTATTGACATGATCGATGCTCGGCCTGCCTATCAGCGCGCCATCGCGCGATCGGGCGCCTGAACACTTGTCTTTCCCACTTCAATCACTTCAGGACGCTTGCCATGTACTCAGACGTTTCCCTTTTCATCAACGGCCAGTGGTGCGCAGGCGGCGGCGGCAAATCCGAGCCCATCGTCAACCCGGCCACCGGCCAAGTGATCGCCCGTTTGGCGCATGCCGACAGCAGCGACCTGGACCGTGCGTTGGCGGCGGCCGATGCGGGTTTCAAGGTGTGGCGCGCCACCTCGCCGCACGAGCGCTACAAGCTGCTGCGCAAGGCCGGCGAGTTGATGCGCACGCGGGCTGCAGAGGTCGCCGAGCTGATGACGCTCGAGCAAGGCAAGCCTTTGGCTGAAGCCAAGATGGAGGCCATGGCGGCCGCCGACATCATGGACTGGTATGCCGAGGAATCGCGCCGCATGTACGGCCGCGTGGTGCCCGCGCGGGCGGATGGTGTGAGTCAGTTGGTCATCAAAGAGCCGGTCGGTCCGGTGGCGGCATTCACGCCCTGGAATTTCCCCATCAACCAGGCGGTGCGCAAGTTGTCGGCCGCGTTGGCGGCGGGTTGCTCGGTCATCCTGAAAGGCCCTGAAGAGACGCCCGCAAGCTGCGCCGCGCTGGTCCGGGTGCTGGCCGACGCCGGCTTGCCGGCCGGTGTGGTCAACCTGGTGTTCGGTGTACCGGCCGAGATTTCAAGCTACCTGATCGCCCACCCCGTCATCCGCAAAATCACCTTCACCGGTTCCACTGCCGTGGGCAAGAAACTGGCTGCCATGGCCGGTGAACACATGAAGCGCGCCACGATGGAATTGGGCGGACATGCGCCGGCCATCGTGTTTGCCGACGCCGATGTGCAGGGCGCAGCCAGGATGCTGGCGAATGCCAAGTTCCGCAACGCCGGGCAGGTGTGCGTGTCGCCCACACGCTTTTTGGTTCACGAATCGGTGTACGCCCAGTTTGTCGACACTTTTGTGGCGGCTGCCTCCAGCATCAAGGTGGGGAATGGACTGGAGAAGGAAACCCGAATGGGCCCGTTGGCCAACAGCCGCCGTGTCGAAGCCATGCAGATGTTTGTGGCAGACGCCGTGGACAAAGGCGCCAAGCTGCTGTTGGGCGGCAAGCGCATCGGCACGGAAGGCTATTTCTTCGAGCCCACAGTGATGGTGGACGTGCCCTTGAGCGCGCGCATCATGACCGAAGAACCCTTCGGCCCGGTCGCCCCGATTGCCTCTTTCAGCAGCTTCGATGAGGTGGTTGCTGAAGCCAACCGTTTGCCTTACGGGCTGGCGGCTTACGCGTTCACGGCCTCATTGAAAACTGCCACCGCGATAGGTGCCGCGTTTGAGAGCGGCATGGTGTCCATCAACCACTTTGGCCTGGCCTTGCCGGAAACGCCGTTTGGCGGCGTAAAGGATTCGGGCTACGGGTCTGAGGGTGGGACTGAAGGGATCGACGCCTATCTGAGCACCAAGTTCATCACGCAGGTGGGGCTTTAGGGGCTGAACTCCTTCCTCCCGGCGCACCCAGCGGCGGGAGGCGGGAGGGCGCCTCGAATCAAGCGTTGCTGGTGGCCCTGACTTCTTCGATCGTCGTCACCCCGGCCCATACTTTGTCGATGCCGTCTTGTCGCAAGGTGCGCATGCCCTCGTTCATGGCCTGCATTTGAAGTTGCTCGGCGCGGGAGCTGTTCTGGATCAGCAAGCGCAACTCGCGCGACACCGCCATCAGCTCATGCAAACCGGCGCGTCCCTTGAAACCGGAGTTTTCGCAGGCCTTGCAGCCAGCACTTCGGTGCGACATCAAGCGGCCGTCTTTGCCTGAGTTTTTGACCCAGCGTGCCAGCGTTTCATCGCGGCTGGGCTTGGTTGCCTCGTCTCTGAAGCCGTGCAAATAGTCGCCCAGCAATTCTTCTGTTTCTTCCTCGGTGGCGGGGCGTGATTCTTTGCATTCGGTGCACAAACGGCGCACCAGGCGTTGTGCCAGAACTGCCAACAACGAGTCGGCAAAGTTGAACGGGTCCATGCCCATGTCGAGCAGTCGCGTGACGGTTTCAGGAGCGCTGTTGGTGTGCAAAGTGCTCATCACCAAGTGACCGGTCAACGATGCCTCGACGGCGGTGTGCGCTGTTTCTGAATCGCGTATCTCGCCGACCATGATGACGTCGGGGTCGGCGCGTAAAAACGCGCGCAAAGCCTTGGCAAAGGTCCAGTCGATTTTTGGGTTCACCTGCACCTGGCGCAGGCCTTGTTGGGTGATTTCTATCGGATCTTCGGCGGTCCAGATTTTTCGCTCGGGCCGGTTGATGTGGCTCAGCGCTGAATGCAGGGTGGTGGTTTTTCCGGAGCCCGTGGGGCCTACACACAGCACCATGCCGTAAGGGCGTTCCACCGCCTGCAGCAGCCATTTCAGGTTCGTCTCGCTCAGGCCCAATTTTGAGACTGGCAGCGGTTTGGCCGACGCCAGAATTCGCATCACCACGTCTTCCAAACCGTTGTTGGTGGGAATGGTGGCCACACGCAACTCGAGCTTGTGCTTGGCAGAAAACTTGCTGAAATTGATCTTTCCGTCCTGCGGCTTTCGCTTCTCGGAAATGTCGAGGTCACACATGATCTTGATGCGGGCTGCCAGGGCGCTGCGGTAACTGGGTGGCAGCTCCAAGTGGGTGCGCATGCGTCCATCCTTGCGAAAGCGCACGCGTATTTTTTCGCGGCCGGGGTCACTCTCGATGTGTATGTCCGACACGCCCTGCTTGGCCGCGTCAATGATGATGCTGTTGATCAATCGCACCAGGGAGTTGTCTGATTGCTCGATCGGTTTGTCTTCAGCGCCGTCGGCGTCGACACCTTCTTTTTCCAGCGTCTCGACCAAGCTGTCGGAGTTGATGCCACCAAAGTCTGTGTGCACTTCGTTGTTGGATTCAACACGCTCACTAGCGGCCCCGATTTTTTGGTAAGCCGCCCACAAACGGTCGTTCATGCCGAGGGTTTGTGCCAGCACCGCCACCACTTTGGCGTCTGCGCTGAACTCCAATTCGTCGGCTGCAGCACCCAGCGTGGCGGGGTTGGCCAACGCCACCACGATGCGGCCATCGCGCACCATCAACGGCAAGGCCTGCAAGCGTGCTGCGGTGGCGTAAGGCACGAGGCGCAGCGCCTCTATTTCGATCGGAAAGCTGTCCACGTTGACCAGCGGATAGCCCATTTTTCGGGCCAATGCGCTCTGCAAATCGGGGCGCGAAACAACGCCCATGCGCACCAACAACTCGCCCAGCGGTGTGTCGCGATCGATCTTTTGTTGTTTCAGCGCGCTTTCCAGCTGAGTCTCGGTCACCATGCCAATGGACAAAAGCACCTCACCCAAACGCATGGGCGGCATGCGGGACTGGCGCTCTATGGCTTCCAGCAACTGCTCGGGCGTCACGACTTGACGCTGCAACAACAGATCGCCAATTTTTTGCTTGCGAAGCTCTTGCTGCTTGTCTACGGCTTCTTCCACCTGCGCCGCAGTGACCGCATGTTGCGCCACCAGAACCTCGCCGATGCGCTTGCCGATCTCGAAGTGGCTGAATGCCGATCGCGGAATAAAGACACGGCGAACACTGCCGTCGGTCGTGGCGCCTCCGTTTTCTAGGCGAGGCGGGAACAGGAAAAGACCAAAGTCCTTTTCCACAAAGCCCACGGTGTGGCCCTGCAACTCTTTGCCTTGCTTGAGTTTGATCTTGTAGGGCGTGGCGGAGTGCGCCCCAAGCACCTGACTTTGCGTGTCTGCAGCAGCCATCGCAGATGAAGGCAACAGCGGCCGCAGCGGCTCGGTCAATGTGAGCGAACAAAACTGCTCAAAGCGCAGCGGCATCGTGGTGCGCGACGGCGGCATCTGAACCGAGGCCACTGCCGCGATGGGGTCGAACTGCATCATCTGACCCAACACGCGACTGCCGTTGAGCCCCACCACCTCGCACACCAAAGGTTCCTGCTGCGCTCGAGCGCGAACAAAGTTTGCCGATGGCGGCGCCGGCCAGCAAAACGTGCTTTCTTCTTGAGGGTCTAGCGAAAGTTCCATGCTGTCGCTCGCACTGCTTTGTGCTTGTTGACTCGCATCTCCCTGCGCAGGGTTCCACTGCAGCGGAACAGACAGGTCCGTCATTTCATTTCCTCGCTTGAACATAGGGTGCTCACACCGAACATGGTAGGCAGATGAAGCGAGCCTGAAAACCAGAACAGAGCCTTGTTACAACGCCAGTTTGAAGCTTTGGGGCCCTGCGAAAACTTCGCTCTCAGCCCGTCGGCGTGCCCTTCATTTGCGCGGGCAAAAAGGTGACGATTTGCGGAAATGCATAAAGCAGCAGCACCGTCGCGACCATCAGCATGAAAAACGGGAATGCGGCCTTGGCGATGTAGCCAATTTGGTATTTGGTCATGCCTTGCATCACAAACAAATTGAAGCCGACCGGCGGCGTGACCTGCGCCATTTCCACCACGATGACGATGAAGATGCCAAACCACAGCGGATCGATACCTGCTTTTTGTATGGTCGGCATGATGACGCCCATGGTCAGCACGACCATGGAGATGCCGTCCAGGAAGCAGCCCAAGATCACATAAAAAATAGTCAGCGCCATGATGAGCTGGAACTTGCTGAGGCCCAGCGTCGCGATCCATTCGGCCAAGTGGCGCGGCAGCCCGATGTAGCCCATGCTCAGTGTCAAAAATGCGGCACCCGCCAGGATCATCGCAATCATGCAATACAGCCGCGTGCCGCCCATCAGCGACTCTTTGAAGGTGCTCCAGCTCATCGAGCCTTGCACGGTGGACAGCACCAACGCACCCACCACGCCCAGAGCTGCCGCTTCGGTCGCGGTGGCGATGCCGGCGTAAATAGAACCGAGTACGGCCACGATGAGCAAGACCACGGGAATCAGATTGCGCGATTCCGAGATCTTTTGCGCCAGCGTCATGGGGGCGTCGGCGGGCGGGATCAGGTCGGGGTTGCGCAGCGACCAGAACGCGATGTAGCTCGAAAAAAGCAGCGCCAACAAAATGCCGGGAATGACGCCGGCGATGAACAAATCGGCAATTGACACATCGGCCGTCACGCCGTAAACAATCATGATGATGGACGGCGGAATCAGCAGGCCCAAGGTGCCCGCGCCTGCCAGCGAGCCGACCGACATGAGCTCTGGATATCCGCGCTTGCGCAGTTCGGGCAGGCTCATTTTTCCGATGGTGGCGCAGGTGGCTGCACTCGATCCCGACACCGCCGCAAAAATGGCACAGCCCACCACGTTCACATGCAGCAAACGGCCCGGCAAGTTTTGCATCCACGGTGCCAAGCCGCGAAACATGTCTTGACTCAAGCGGGTGCGAAACAAAATTTCGCCCATCCAAATAAACAGGGGCAGGGCGGTGAGCGTCCAACTCGAAGCTGAGCCCCAAATAGTCACCGCCATGGCGTCACCCGCCGGGCGTGCGCTGAACAGTTGCATGCCGATCCAAGCCACGCCGGACAGGCTCAGGCCGATCCACACGCCGCTTCCCAAAATGAGGAACAGCGCGCCGATCAGCAGGCTGGTGATGAGGACGTCATTCATTGCGGTCGTTCATTGCGGTTGCTCATAGAGGTCACTCATTGCGAGAGGCTTCATCCGGTGCCATCGCCACACGCTTACCGCGCAGTTCCAGCACCAGCTCATCGATGAAAGCCACCGTCAATATGACCGTGCCCAGCGCCATCGACAGTTGTGGCAACCAAAGCGGCGTGGCGTCGTTGCTGGTGGAAATATCGCCAAACACACGAGACTGCCATGCCAGCTTGCAGCTGTAAAAAGCCGACAAGCCCGCCAAGCAAGAAGCCGCAAAAAGCGCCCACAGCTCGAAGCCCTTTTTCCACGTGCCGCGCAGCGAGCCCAGCAGCAAAGTCACGCGTATGTGCTCACCGCGTTTGAGCGTGTGCGCCAGGGCCAGAAAACCCGCGCCGGCCATCATGTAGCCGGCATAGGCGTCGATGCCGGGCACGTTGAAGTGAAGCTGTCGCCCCAGGATCGACAGCATCACCATCACCAACAGCATCACCATGAAAACCGCTGCCAAAGCCGCAGCGCCGTCGTATAAAAAATCCAGCGTCTTGCGCATGCGGTTGGTGCTTTCGGCTTGCGTGATCGATCAAAAATTACATTTTTGTGTAAGCGTCCACGACGGCTTGTCCTTCAGGACCGGCCTTTTCCAGCCATTCCTTCAGCATCGTGTCGCCGATTTTTTTCATGTCGGTTTTCAACTGCGCTGACGGCGCGACGATGTTCATGCCGTTCTTTTTCAAGAGGTCGATGTACTCGGTGTTTTTGGCTCTGGATGTTGTCCAGCCGCGCGCTTCGGCATCGGCGCCAGCCTTCAGCACAGCGGCTTGGGTGGGCTTGTCGAGCGCATCGAACGCGGCCTTGTTCATGAGCACGCCGTTTTTCGGCAACCACGCTTGGGTGTCGTACCAATACTTGATGTGCTCATAAGTCTTGGTGTCGTAACCGGTGGCGCCTGAGGACATGTAGCTTTCCACCACGCCCGTGGCCATGGCCTGCGACAGCTCAGCCGCTTGCACCGTGACCGGCTGTGCGCCCACCAACTCGGCAATGCGCGCGGTGGCAGGGCTGTAGGCGCGCCACTTGACGCCTTTCAAATCGGCGGCCGAGTTGATGGGCTTTTTCACGTAAATGCCCTGCGGTGGCCACGCCACGGCGTACAGCAACAGCATTCCTTGCTCAGCCAATTTCTTCTCAAGCGCGGGCTTTTGCGCCTTGTACAACTTTGCCGACTCTTCATAGCTGTCAGCCAAAAACGGCAGGCCGTCCGCACCAAAGATTTGCCATTCGTTTTGGTAATTGGCCAGCAAGATTTCGCCGATTTGCGCTTGGCCGCCTTGCACCGCGCGCTTGATTTCAGGCGCCTTGAACAGCGAGGCGTTCGAGTGCACCGTGATCTTCAATTTGCCTGCCGTGGCTTTGTCCACGTCAGCGGCAAACTGCATCAGATTTTCAGTGTGGAAATTGCTGGCGGGGTAGGCAGAAGGCAAATCCCATTTGGTTTGGGCAAAGCCTGTGCCACTCAAAGCCAGCGAAGCAACGGCTGTGGTGAAGGCGGCGGCGGTAAAGGACACAAACGAGGCACGGCGCATGGATAAATCTCCAAATGAACAAGGGCTGTAGGTTAATAGGCGATCAGCTCAAGCAATATCCGGGCTTACGCTTTTTTGACCTTGGAATTTGGACTGCATGAACCCTCGATTTGTCGAAGCGTTTTATTGGGTGGTGTCGCTGAAAAGCATCTCAAGAGCCGCGGAAAAGCTGTGCGTGACGCAGTCGGCCATGTCGAGCCGCATCGCGGCGCTGGAAGAGGAATTGGGCGTTCTGCTGCTCGACAGGCGCGACAAGCAGTTCCGCCTCACCGTGGCGGGCATGCGTTTTTACAGCCATGCGCAGCGGCTGCTGGCTTTGCACCGCGACATCAAATCCGAGATGGGTGCGCCGCATGCGCGCTCGGTGTCGCTGCGCATCGGCGCAATTGAATCGGTGTTGCACTCTTGGCTGATTGACTGGGTGCAGCACATGCGTAAAACCCAGCCTGAATTCGAGCTGGAGCTGACGGTGGAAACGACGCCTGTGTTGGTCGACCAGGTTCGTCGCGGCCGACTCGATTTGGCGTTTGCGGCACTGCCCTCCTCTGGCGAAGGTTTGCGCAGCCGTGCACTGCCCAGCATGGACATGGTGTTTGTCGGCCACGCCAAATTGCACCGCAAGCGGCGCTACAGCTTGACCGAGTTGGCGGCTGCCGACTTGCTTACCTTCCAGCGTGGTTCGCAGCCGCATGTAGCGTTGTTGGACCTCCTGCGCAGCGCAGGCATTGAGGTCGGTCGTTTGCATTCCATTTCATCGATCTCTGCGATGGTGCAGTTGGTGGAAGGCGGCTTGGGCGTGGCCACTTTGCCTTTGGCGGCGGTGTTGCGCCTGGCACCGCGCTTTGCGTTGAAGCCGTTGAAGTGCGACGCCGCCCTGCCAGCTCTGCCCATTCACGCCAGCTACCGGGAAGACCCCACGTCGGTGGTTGCCCAGGGCGTGGTGGAGGAGGTGCTGGCGTATTTGCAAGTCAGCGCTCAGGGCAAAGGTCAGCATCGAAAAAAGTGATCAACACAGCAAAATATTTATTGTTTGATTTCGCTTGAACGGCTCCACACAATCCGCTCCAGTCACTCGAAACCTGTTCGCTGGAGCCACTTTGAAACCGAACCTCACTGCGTTTGAAAATATCTCGGAGGTGCGTGCGGCCATACGCAGCGGTCAGTTCACCGGCCACACCAGCGGCGTGGCGCGCGACCACGTTCAGGGCAATGTGGTGATCCTGCCCGAGGCATTGGCAAGTGATTTTTTACGGTTTTGCCAACGAAACCCAAAGCCGTGTCCGCTGCTTGCGGTGTCGGAGCCTGGCGACGCGATGCTGCCCACGCTGGGCGCCAACATCGACGTCCGCACGGACGTGCCGAAGTACCGGGTGTGGAATGACGGTGAAGTCGTGTCGCAGCCGCTCGACATCAACGCGCTGTGGCGGCCGGATCTGGTCACGTTTGTCTTGGGCTGCTCTTTCTCGTTTGAGCAAGCTTTGCTCGACGACGGCCTGCGCCTGCGCCATATTGACGAAGGCAAAAACGTGGCCATGTACCGCAGCAACATGCCCACCGCAGCAGCCGGGAGGTTCTACGGCCCGATGGTGGTGTCGATGCGACCCATGCGTGCGGCGGCGGCCATCCGCGCTGTGCAAATCACCTCGCGTTTTCCGAACGTTCACGGCGCGCCTGTGCACATCGGTGACCCATCGCTGATTGGTATCCACGACCTGCAAAAGCCCGACTACGGCGACGCGGTCGCGGTGTTGCCCGACGAGTTGCCCGTGTTTTGGGCATGCGGCGTCACGCCCCAGGCCGCCATCGCGCAAGCCCGCCCTGACTTTTGTATCACCCATGCGCCGGGCTGCATGTTGATCACCGATTTGCTGAACCAGCAGCTTGCGATTTTTTAGTTTCCCTTGACCCGCCCCCTGTACTCAACCGTCCTTGGAGATACGACCATGAAGAAGCCATTGCTCGCAGCCGCCGCATTCACTTTGCTGGCATCCGTCGCCCACCCGTCGCTCTCGCAAACCACCGCACAAACCAAGTGGGACATGCCCACCGGCTACGGCGTGGCTTCGTTCCAAACCGAGAACGTGCAGACCTTCGCCAACGATGTGGACAAAGCGTCAAACGGAGCCTTGAAAATCACGTTGCATCCCGGTGGCTCGCTCTACAAAGCCAATGAAATCAAGCGCGCGGTGCAAACGGGCCAAGCGCAAGCCGGTGAGTTCATCTTGTCGGGGGCGGCCAATGAGCTGCCTTTGCTGGGCGTGGACTCTGTGCCGTTTTTGGCCACCAGCTACGCTGAGGCGCGAAAGCTGGCCGATATTTCGCGACCTTACTTGGACAAAGCCATCGCCGCACAAGGCATGAAATTGCTGTTTGTTTCGCCCTGGCCGGGGCAGAGTCTTTACAGCCTGAAGCCGGTGGCCAGCACCGCCGATCTAAAAGGCACCAAGATGCGCGCCTACAACCCCGCCACTTCCAAAATTGCCGAGCTGGTGGGTGCGCAACCGGTGACGATTCAGTTGGCCGAACTGCCCCAAGCACTGGCCACCGGCGGTGTCGACAACTTCCTGACATCGAGCGCCAGCGGCGTGGAAAGCAAGCTGTATGAGCAGGTGAAAAACCTCTACACCGTGAACGCGTGGTTGCCCAAGAACGCCATCGTCGTCAGCCAAAAAGCCTTTGACGCGTTGGACAAACCCACGCAGGCCGTGGTGTTGAAGTCGGCCGCTGACGCCGAGGCGCGGGGTTGGGCCGCAAGCGAACGCAAAGACGGCGAGTTCTTGAAAGAGCTGGTTGCCAGAGGCGTGAAGGTGTCGCCACCCAGCGATGCTTTGAAGCGTGAACTGCTGGCCGTGGGTTCGCGCATGACGACCGACTGGTTGAAGCAGGCCGGTGCGGATGGGCAAGCCATCGTTGACGCCTTCCGTAAATAAACAAGCAAGCAAGTAAGCCTGTGATGAGCACGCCTTCGCCAACGGGTTTTAGTCGCGTCGTCAGAGCGTCTGACGCCTTCCTCGGCGCGCTGTCGTGCGTCGCCATGGCCGGATGCTTCACCGTCGTGGTGCTGGGCGTGGTGTCACGTGAAATGGGTTGGGGCCTGGCGGGGCTCGATGCTTACGCCGGCTATTTGGCTGCCGCCACGCTGTTCCTCGCCTTGCCCATGACCTTGCGCCGCGGTGACCACATCCGCGTTGGCATGCTGCTCGACAAACTGCCACCGCGTGGTCGTAACGTCTTGGAGTACTGGGGCTTGTGGGCGGGCCTGGGCTTGGCGCTGTTCATGGCGTGGAACATGGCGCGCTTGGTTTGGGTGTCTCACGGCATGCACGACGTGTCACCGGGCTCAGACGCCACGCCGCTGTGGATACCGCAGATCTCGCTCGCGTTGGGCAGCCTCGGCTTTGCGTTGAGCTTTGCAGATGCGTTGATATGCCGAATGCGCGGCGCTGAGTACTTCATCAGCAACGGCAATGAAATTTCGCGCGTCGAATGAACTTATTTTTTTGTTCGTCCGACCGCAAACCCCGCCGTTCGGACTGAGGTCTCTAAGTCGGGCTCTGACCACCGCCGATCAGCGGCAAATAAATCTCAAACACGCGGCTGTGGTGGCGCGTTCAATGCGAAAGACTTATGGACATCGCCATCGCCGCAGGGCTGATCGTTTTCTTGCTGATTGTTTTGGGTTCTGGCCTGTGGATAGGTTTGGCCCTGCTGGGTGTGGCCATGGTGGCCATGGAGATGTTCACTCAGCGCCCGGCAGGTGACGCCATGGCGCTGACCATTTGGTCCTCCACCTCATCGTGGACGCTCACCGCCTTGCCCATGTTCTTGTGGATGGGCGAAATCTTGTTTCGTACCAAGCTGGCCGACAGCATGTTCAAAGGCCTGGCGCCGTGGCTGGACCGATTGCCCGGCCGTTTGCTGCATGTGAATGTGATCGGCTGCACCATCTTTGCGGCGGTGTCGGGATCGAGCGCCGCCACCTGCGCCACCATCGGAAAAATCACGCTGCCCGAGCTGAAAAAGCGTGGCTACCCAGATGCTATTTCCATCGGCACTTTGGCCGGCGCCAGCACCTTGGGTTTGTTGATACCGCCCAGCATCATCATGATTGTTTACGGCGTGGCGGCAAATGTGTCAATCGCCAAACTCTTTATCGCGGGCGTGCTGCCCGGCTTGATGTTGGCCGCTCTGTTCATGGGTTACATCGTGGTGTGGGCGCTGCTTAACAAAGGCCAAGTGCCGCAGGCCGACGCGCGCTTGAGCTTTGCGCAAAAGCTGTACGCGTCCCGGCATTTGATACCGGTGTTGTCGTTGATCGGCGCGGTGCTGGGCAGCATTTATTCGGGCATCGCCACGCCCACCGAGGCGGCCGCCTTGGGCGTGGGCGGCTCGCTGATCCTGGCCATGCTTGAAGGATCGATGACGTGGCCGTCACTGCGCGACGGCTTGTTCGCCGCCTGCCGCGTGTACTGCATGATCGGTTTGATCCTGGCCGGTGCGGCCTTCCTCACGCTGGCCATGGGCTTCATTGGACTGCCACGCCACCTGGCCGAGTTCATTGCCACGCTGAACCTCAGCAACTTTCAGCTCATCGTGTTGTTGATGGCTTTTTTCATTGTTTTGGGCTGCTTCCTGGACGGTATTTCCATGGTGGTGTTGACCATGGCGGTGCTGGTGCCCACGGTCCAAAAAGCCGGGCTCGACCCCATTTGGTTCGGCATCTTTATCGTGCTGGTGGTGGAGATGGCGCAAATCACACCGCCGGTGGGTTTCAATTTGTTTGTGCTGCAAGGCCTGACGCAGCGCGGCTTGTTCGAGCTGGCGCGCTATTCCATGCCCAGCTTCGCGGTGATGGTGTTGGCGGTGTTGGCGCTGTATTTCTTTCCGGGCATCGCCACCTGGCTTCCATCGAAGATGTGAATCTGGCAAATTAAATGCAAATACGTTCATGACCACCTCCCCCTCGATCACCGTGACCAAACGCTGGCAATTCTGGATAGACCGCGGCGGCACCTTCACTGACGTGGTCGGCAAGCGGCCGGACGGTAGCCTGGTGACGCACAAGCTGCTCAGCGAAAACCCGGAGCAGTACCGCGATGCGGCTGTGGCTGGCATACGCCATTTGCTCGGCTTGCAAGCGGGCCAGCCGATCAGCCCCGATCAGGTGGAGTGCGTGAAGATGGGCACCACGGTGGCCACCAACGCGCTGCTGGAGCGCAAGGGTGAACCAACGCTGCTGGTGACCACCCGCGGTTTTCGCGACGCTCTGCGCATTGCTTACCAAGACCGGCCGAAAATTTTTGAGCGCCATATCGTCTTGCCGGAGCTGCTGTACTCCCGTGTGATCGAAGCAGTGGAGCGTGTGGGCGCGCATGGTGAGGTCGAGCAGGCGCTCGACGAGGCACATTTGCGCGAGCGTTTGTGGGCCTCGTTCGATGCGGGGCTGCGCAGCGTGGCCATTGTTTTCATGCACGGATATCGGTATCCGGCGCATGAGTTGGCGGCGGCTGTTCTGGCACGCGACGCGGGTTTCACGCAGGTCAGCGTGTCGCACCAGGTCAGCCCATTGATGAAGCTGGTGAGTCGGGGCGACACCACTGTGGTCGACGCCTATTTATCGCCCATCTTGCGCCGCTACGTCGAGCAGGTGGCCGCTGAAATGCCCGGCGTGAAACTCTTTTTCATGCAGTCGTCGGGCGGCTTGACAGACGCCCATGTGTTTCAGGGCAAAGACGCCATCTTGTCGGGCCCCGCAGGCGGCATTGTGGGCATGGTGCGCACCGCGCAACTTGCTGACATTGACCGCGTGATCGGCTTTGACATGGGCGGTACGTCCACCGATGTGAGCCACTTTGCCGGTGAATTCGAGCGCGCGTTCGAGACCCAAGTGGCGGGTGTGCGCATGCGCGCACCGATGATGAGCATTCACACCGTGGCCGCCGGTGGTGGCTCGGTGCTGAGTTTTGATGGCGCGCGTTTTCGCGCAGGGCCGCAAAGCGCGGGTGCCAATCCGGGGCCCGCGTGCTATCGGCGCGGCGGCCCCTTGGCCGTGACGGATGCGAACGTGATGGTCGGCAAAATTCAGCCCAACTACTTCCCCAAAGTGTTCGGCCCGCAGGCCAATGAGCTGTTGGATGCGCAAGTGGTGGTTGACAAGTTCACAGCCATGGCGCGGGACATAGATCGCATGACCGGCGTCATGCGCAGCCCCGAGGAAGTGGCCGAAGGCTTCATCAACATCGCGGTCGGCGCCATGGCCAACGCCATCAAAAAAATATCGGTGGCGCGCGGCTATGACGTCACCCGCTACACGCTTCAGTGTTTCGGGGGGGCCGGCGGCCAACACGCTTGCCGAGTGGCCGATGCCTTGGGCATGACGCGTGTGTTCGCGCATCCGCTGGGCGGCGTGTTGTCGGCCTACGGCATGGGCTTGGCCGACCAGAGCGTGATGCGCCAAGGGTCGATAGAAAAGCCACTGGCTGAAGCGCTGGACGCGATGCAAGCGCGCTTGGATGAACTGAGCATGGCGGCCTCGGAGGAGCTTGCCCGTCAAGGCGTGAGCAGCGCGGCGCTTGAGGTTCATGACCGCGTACATAACCGCGTGCATCGCCGCGTGCATGTGCGCTACGAAGGCACCGACTCTGCGTTGGTGGTGGCGCACGGCAGCGCGGATGAAATTCAAGCGGCCTATGAGGCTGCGTACCGGCAGCGCTTCGCGTTTTTAATGACCGAGCGCCGCCTGATCGTCGAGGCGGTGTCGGTGGAAGCCATCGCCTCTGGCGACGCACCCGACGAGCCGCTGCAAACGGTGACTGCGTCAGGTCCAGCCCCGGCTGCCGCGACCGTGCGCATGTTCAGCGGTGGCAAGTGGTGGGACGCGAATCTGGTGGTGCGCGAAGACACGCGTCCCGGCCACCTGATCACCGGCCCGGCGATCATTGCCGAGAAGAACGCCACCACGGTAATCGAGCCGGGTTGGCAAGCGCGCGTCACGGCGCTGGACCACCTGGTGATTGACAGGATAGAGGCGCGCGAAGCCCGTGTGGCCATCGGCACGCAAGTAGACCCGGTGATGTTGGAGGTGTTCAACAACCTGTTCATGAACATCGCCGAGCAAATGGGATTGCAACTGCAAAACACCGCCTACTCGGTCAACATCAAAGAGCGCCTTGATTTTTCGTGCGCGCTTTTCGATGCGCAGGGCAATTTGATTGCCAACGCGCCGCACATGCCGGTGCATTTGGGCTCGATGAGCGAGTCGATCAAAACCGTGGTGGCGCGAAATGCGCTCACCATGAAACCGGGTGATGTGTATGCGCTGAACGACCCGTATCACGGCGGCACGCACTTGCCGGATGTGACGGTGGTCACGCCGGTGTATCTGGATTCGGTGGCTGTCGTCCAGTCGGCAGAGGCCGCGGCAGATCCCGCGGCAAACACAGCGGCAAACACAGCGGCAGTTCGGGTGCCACCGACTCTGCCACTTTTCTACGTGGGCTCGCGCGGCCACCACGCCGACATCGGCGGCATCACACCCGGCTCTATGCCGCCGTTCTCGACCCGCATCGAAGAAGAAGGCGTGCAGATCGACAACTTCAAGTTGATAGACGGCGGCGTGCTGCAAGAGGAAAAAATGCTCGCATTGCTGCGCAGCGGTGCCTACCCATCGCGCAACCCGGCACAGAACATGGGTGACCTGAAGGCGCAAGTTGCTGCCAACGAGAAAGGCGCGCAAGAGCTGCGCAAGATGGTGGAGCAGTTCAGCTTGCCGGTGGTGCAGGCCTACATGGGCCATGTGCAAGACAACGCCGAAGAGTCGGTTCGGCGCGTCATCACGCAGCTTAAAGACGGCGCGTTCAGCCTGCCGCTCGACAACGGCGCGCACATCAATGTGGCCATCCGCGTGAACGCGACTGACAGAAGCGCCGAGATCGATTTCACCGGCACCTCAGCCCAACTCACCAACAACTTCAATGCGCCCACGGCGGTGTGCATGGCGGCTGTGCTATATGTTTTTCGCACGCTGGTGAACGATGACATTCCCCTGAACGCCGGATGTTTGAAGCCGCTGAAAGTCATCATTCCCGAGGGCTCGATGTTGAACCCGCACCCGCCTGCCTCCGTGGTGGCAGGCAACGTGGAAACGTCCACCTGCATCACCAACGCGCTGTACGGCGCGCTCGGCGCCATGGCCGCAGGCCAATGCACGATGAATAATTTCACCTTTGGCAACTCGCGCTATCAGTACTACGAAACCATCTCGGGTGGCAGTGGCGCAGGGCCGACTTTCCACGGTTGCAGCGTGGTGCAAACGCACATGACCAACTCGCGCCTGACCGACCCCGAAGTGCTGGAATTCCGCTTTCCGGTCCGCTTGGAAAGCTACGCCATACGCAAAGGCTCTGGCGGCGCGGGTCAGTTCACGGGTGGCAACGGCGGCGTGCGGCGGGTGCGGTTTTTAGAGCCCATGACCGCATCGATTTTGTCGAACGGCCGCACCGTTCCCGCCTTTGGCATGAGCGGTGGCGCGCCCGGGGCGGTGGGTTCGGGTCGCGTGGAGCGAGCAGACGGACGCGTTGAAGCCCTGCAGCACATTGCCTCGGTGGAAATGAACGCCGGCGATGTTTTTGTGATCGAAACTCCGGGGGGCGGCGGTTTCGGTGCGCCTGTGTAAGGAGCGGGCGTGCGGCGTGACTACAAGTTGCCCGCGAAAAAGTTATCCGCGTGTGCCTGCTCCGTCCGTCATTTTTCAGTCCATCACTCGCAGGAGTTGTCCATGAACCAACGTCTCATCGCATCCGGCGCCTTAGCGTCGCTGATGGCCCTCGGTCTGCTGAGCCCCGCTGCCGCGCAAAGCGCTGCCAAAGAAAAGTGCTACGGCGTGGCCAAGGCGGGTACCAACGACTGCGGCAATCTGGCCGGCACCCACTCGTGTTCTGGTGAAGCCAAGACAGACAACGACGCCGGCGAATGGAAATACGTGTCGGGTGGCACCTGCGCCAAGTTGGGCGGCAAGAGTGAGCAGGAAGCCAAGGCGGCCGCGAAGAAGCCGGAGCCGAAGAAGTCCTGACCACCTGATTCACAGATGACCGGCCGACACGGCGCGGCAAGCAAAACCCTCGCGGGCATAGGTTTGCGACACGCGCACTATGCCGAAGTGCTGGCCACGGCCCCGCTACTGGGCTTCGTTGAAGTCCACTGCGAAAACTTCTTTGCCGACGGCGGCGCCACGTTGCAGGTGCTGCAAGCGGCCCGCCAGCTTTATGACCTGAGCCTGCACGGCGTCGGTTTGGGGCTGGGGTCGGCAGTGGGCATTGATGCCGAGCACCTGGAAAAGCTCGCGCGTTTGGTGCAGCGCACCGACCCTTTTCGTGTGTCTGACCACGCCTGCTTTTCGCGCGCGGCGGTTCATTCAGCGGGCCCGGTTCTGCATGCCAACGATTTGCTGCCGATTGCTTTCAATTCGGCGTCCCTCAGCATCATCGGCGCCAACGTGGCCGCGGTTCAGGACCGCTTGAAGCGCGCCATCCTGGTCGAGAACTTGTCGGCTTACGTTGCGGTTGACGAGATGCACAACAACGCCGTGACGGCCGAGCCTGAGTTTTTGGCCGCGCTTTGTCAACGCACAGGTTGCGGCTTGCTGCTAGACCTGAACAACCTGATGGTGAACGCGCTGAATTCGGGTTCAGCCGACCCGCTGGCGCAGTGCCAGGCGTACGTCGATGCCTTGCCAGCGCACATCGTCGGTGAGATCCATTTGGCGGGCTATGTGCAAACGCCAGACATCGTCATCGACGACCACGGCAGCCGAGTGCGGCCCGATGTGTGGCGGTTGTATCAACACGCGCTGCGGCGCTTCGGGGCGGTGCCGACGCTGATCGAATGGGACACCGACATTCCGCCGCTGAATGTGTTGCTGCAAGAGGCCGCGGTCGCGTCAAGCCATTTGGCGCGCTGTCCATGAGGCACTTTGGAATCGACGCTGAAAGCGGCAAGGACGGGAACACCGCGAGCGTGCCGACAGGCGTCACTTCGGGTGCCACGGGACACGCTGCCGAAGCCGAGCGCCAAAGGGCGCTGCTGCGTGCCATTCTTGCGCCCCCCGACGGCGGGCGTGAGGACATCCGTCCGGCCGGTTTTTGCGATGCTGCTGTGCCATTTGCGCGCGGTCTGGCGGCTTATCGGGCGCACGCTCGCGCTTCGGCGACGCGCGCTTTGGCCAGCACTTTCCCCACCGTTCTGGCCTTGCTCGGTGAAGACAATTTTCAAGCGCTGGCGCACCGCTTTTTACGGCAACACCCGCAGCGCAAAGGCGACTTGGCGGAATGGGGCGACGAGCTCGTCGCATTCATCGCTGCACAGGCCGAATTGCGCACCTGGGGCTACTTGGCGGATTGCGCCCTCCTTGACCATGCCGTGCAGCGCTGTGAGCGCGCGCTGGACGCCGAATTCGACGCCGCCTCGATGGTCAGCCTGTCGCACGTCGACCCCGCGCGGCTTTGTTTGGACTTCATGCCGGGTACTGCGCTCATTGTTTCCAACTGGCCCTTGATGCGCATCCACGAAGCCCATGCACTGCCTGAAGGCGACGCGCGCGAGGCCTCGTTCGAGCAACTGCGCGAGGCGTTGGCAGCGCCTTGCGGCACAGAAAGTTTTGGCGCGGTTTTGGTGGCCCGCAGGGGCTGGCGTGCGGTGGTCAGCCCAGTGGGGGCAAGTGATGTGGAGTGGACGCAGCACTTGCTTGACGGCGCATCTTTGGGGCGTGCACTCGCAGAAGCCAGCGCTGCATTCGACTTCAACAACTGGCTGACACATGCAGTGATTGCGGGCCAACTGAAAGGAATTAGCGTCCTGGACGACTGACGCGGCAGGCTATCTCTGCGGACATGCCCTGCAGCCATGCCCTGAAGCCATGCCCTGCAGGCCGCGTCGATACACTTCGCGCCATCCTCCAAGCCTGTCTCAGGGCTCATTTTTCGACGATTTTCAGCACCGCTCACATGCCCATCCATTTCAATCGGCGACAACTGATCGCCGCCACCGCTTCGCTTCCTTTCGCCGCGCACTTTCTGAGCTCTGCGCACGCAGCCGGCGTCACTTCAGCAGACTGGCCGGCCACCTTGCGCGGCGCGCGTGGGCAGACGGTCTACCTCAACGCCTGGGCTGGCAGTGAGCGCATCAACGCCTACCTTCAATGGGCGGGCGGTGAAGTTGAAAAGCAGTTCGGTGTGAAGCTGGAACACGTCAAGGTGTCCGACACGGCAGAGGTGGTCAAGCGCGTGCGCGCTGAAAAGCAGGCCGGGCGCAACGCCGAGGGTTCAGTAGACGCGGTGTGGATCAATGGTGAAAACTTTTTGGCCATGCGCCGCGACGGTTTGCTGTTTGGACCGTTTGCCGAAGCGCTGCCAAGTTTTGCGAACGTGGACACTGTGGGCAAGCCCACCACACGCATCGATTTTTCGCAAGCGGTGGAAGGCATGGAAGCGCCCTGGGGCATGGCGCAACTCACTTTTTATGCGGACAGCAAAGTGGTCTCGCAGCCGCCGCGCAGCATGTCTGAATGGGTGGCCTACGCCGCGGGCCAACCCGGCCGCCTGACCTACCCCAAACCGCCCAACTTTCACGGCAGCACCTTCCTCAAGCAAATGCTTCTGGAGGCTGTGCCCGAGCGAGAGCGCGCCGCGTTCTATCTGCCCGTCAAGACCGACGACTTCGCCAAGCTCACCGCGCCGCTCTGGTCCACGCTGGACGCGCTGCATCCCAAGCTGTGGCGTCAGGGCAAGCAGTTTCCGGCCAGCAACGTCGTCATGCGTCAAATGCTTTCCGACGGCGAGTTGCACATCAACCTGACCTTCAACCCCAACGAGGCCGCCAACGAGATTGCTGCCAAGCGCCTGCCCGACACGGTGGTGAGCTGGCAACACGCTGCAGGCACCTTGGGCAACACCCACTTTTTGGCCATTGCCTACAACGCTCGCGCCAAAGAAGGTGCGCAGGTGCTCATCAACTTTTTAATGTCGCCGCAGGCGCAGGCGCGCAAAGCCAACATTCAGTTTTGGGGCGACCCGACGGTGCTGGCGGTCGACAGGTTGTCGGCCGCCGACAAAGCCTTGTTCACACAAAGCCCGGCCCCTGGCTCGGTGCTGAAGGCCGCACCGGCCTTGCCTGAGCCGCATGCCTCGTGGGTGGACGCCATAGAACGCGAATGGCTGAAACGCTACGGTCAATGAGCTGGCGCCAAGCGCCGTGGTGGGTGCTGCCCGCTGCCGCGTTTGGGTTGCCGCTGTTGGCTGCGTTGTGGCTGGGCGTGGCCCAAGCTGCTGATGCGCAAGCCTGGTCGGCGTTGGTCGCAGACAGTCAATTTGCACCCGCTTTGCGCTTGAGTTTGTGGACAGGCACCGCGGCGTCAGCACTCGCCTTGTTGTTGACCGTGATCGTTGTGATGCGGCTGCATGGCACGCGCCATTGGCAGCGGCTGCAGACCGCACTCGGAGTGGTGTTGGCTGTGCCTCACGCCGCATTTGCGGTGGGGCTGGCCCTGTTGATCATGCCCAGCGGATGGCTGTCGCGCGGCATCGCGTCGTTGCTGGCGTGGACGTCGCCGCCCGATGTCGCCACCGTGCAAGATGCTTGGGGCATCAGCCTCATCGCGGGGTTGGTGTTGAAAGAAGTTCCTTTCTTGCTGCTCAACGTGATGGCGCAATTTCAAAAAGTGGGACAGGGCGCTGAGCTGCAGCGCCAACTCCAAGTGGCCGCCACCCTGGGCTACAGCGCACACAGCGCCTGGCTGCGCGTGTTGTGGCCTCAACTGTTGCCGCGCCTGGCTTTGCCGATGCTGGCCGTCTGGGCTTACAGCTTCACGGTGGTGGACATGGCTTTGGTGCTGGGCCCCACGCGGCCACCCACGCTGGCCGTTTTGGCATGGCAATGGCTGCAAGACGGCAGCGACAGCGTGAACCGCCAGGGCGCCGCGGCAGCGCTGCTGCTGACCGCGGCGATGGGCGTGATGGCTTTGGCATGCGTTGCGGCAATGCGCGCACTGCGCGGCGGATTGACGCGGCGTTGGACGCGGGGTGACCGGCCCGCGGCACCCAGCTTGCGGCCAACAAACACCGAGGCTGTGGCGTCAGCGAGCCGTGCGGCCAGGGCATCGGCTGGCACATCAGCCAACACATTGGCCGGCGCATCCGCCAGTGCGCCTGCCAGCGCATCGGCAGGTGTTTCTGCGGCCTTTTCGATACTCCTGGCAAGCGTCTACCCCGCGGTGCTGGCTGCGCTGCTTTTCACCTCTGTGGTGGGCGTGTGGCGCTATCCGTCGTTGTGGCCCAGCGTGTGGACAGACGCCGCCTGGCAAGCCGTGGCACAGAGCCTGCCCAGCTTGAAACTCACCGCGCTGCTGGCTCTGTTGTCTGCGGGCAGCGGCTTGCTGTTGGCCACCGCCTGGATGGAGCTGACGCCGGCGCACTTCGACCGATACGCGCTGGGCTTGGCCTGCATGCCGCTGTGGGTTCCGGGCGTGCTGTTGGTGGGCGGCATGTATCAGTTGGCCTTGATCACGCGGCTTGACGGCACCGTCACCGGCCTGTGGCTGGCCCACACCGCGTACACCGCGCCCTACGCCTGGGTGGCGTTGGCGCCGGCTTACCGCAGCTTCGATGTGCGCTTCGAGCAAACCTCACACGCGCTCGGCCGCAGCCACGCCGCGTTTTTATGGCGTGTGAAATGGCCCATGCTGGGCGCCCCGATGGCGTCGGCATTCGCGGTGGGTTTTGCCGTCAGCGTCACGCAGTACCTGAGCACGCAGTTCATTTCTGCCGGACGCTTGTCCACCGTCACCACCGAAGCCTTGACGTTGGCTTCCGGCGGCCAGCGCAACGTGGCGGCGGCGTTTGCGGTGTTGCAGGCGCTGCTGCCTGCCTGCGTGTTCGCGCTGGCCTGGGCAGTGGGCCGGAAGAGGTCTGCATACGACGGGTCTGCGGCCGATCGGCTGTGGGCTGCCGCGTGATGCTCGAGCTGATCGATATCCACTTGGCCACACCCGAGCGCACGCTGCTGAGCGGCTTTAACGCGCAGGTGGCACCAGGCGACGTCTTGGCGGTGATGGGCCCCAGCGGCTGCGGCAAGTCGTCGCTGCTCGGCTTCATTGCCGGCACCTTGTCGCAGGTGTTCAACGCCAGCGGGCAAGTCCGCCTGCAGGGCCGCGAACTCCAGCGCCTGCCCACGATGCAAAGGCGCGTGGGCATGTTGTTTCAAGACGATCTGCTGTACCCGCACATGACGGTTCAGGACAACTTGTTGTTTGCACTGCCCGCCGATGGCACGCGTGACCAGCGCGTGGAGCAGGCCGAGGCGGCGCTGCGCAGCGCTGACTTGGCGGGCTTGGGTGCGCGCTGGCCGTCCAACCTGTCAGGTGGTCAGCGCGCCCGCGTGTCGGTGTTGCGCGCGCTGTTGGCGCAGCCTCAGGCCTTGCTGCTGGACGAGCCGTTTTCGCGACTCGACGCAGCCCTGCGTGAACGCTTTCGTAGCTTTGTATTCGAGCGTTTGCGCAGTCTGAACATTCCAGCCGTGCTGGTGACCCACGACGCGCAAGACGTGCCGGCGACGGCCCAACTGATGCATTGGCCTGTGGTGGGTCAAGCAGAAGGTCAACCCACAAAAGGTAAACCCACAAATGGTGAGCCAACAAACGGTGGACAACCAGATGGCGAGGCGGCACTTGCTTGACCGCCTTGCGCTGCCCCTGCTGAAGCCGGCGCTGAGCCTGGCCGCGCGCGGCTTGCTGCGCTGCGGCGTGCACGCCGACCACGTCACTTTGATGGGCTTTGCTGTGGGCATGGCGGCAGCGCTTGCGATTGCCCTCGATCACGCTTGGGCCGGCTTGGCGTTGCTGCTGATCAGTCGCGTATTCGACGGCATTGACGGCAGCTTGGCTCGCTTGACTGCGCCTACCGACCGAGGCAGTTTCCTCGACATCACGCTGGATTTTTTGTTCTACGCGAGCATTCCTTTGGCGTTTGCGGTGGCGCGCCCTGATGCCAACGCGTTGGCTGCCGCCGTGTTGCTGGCCGCGTTCATCGGCACCGCCACCACCTTCTTGGCGTTTGCCACCTTGGCCGCGCAGCGCGGCCTCAAAAGCGTCACCTTCCCCAACAAAGGCATCTACTACTTGGGCGGCTTGACCGAGGCCACCGAGACGTTGATTTGCTTTGCCTTGATGTGCCTGTGGCCCGCTCAGTTCGCGGTGTTCGCCTACAGCTTCGCGGCCTTGTGCGGGCTGACAATCGCGATGCGTTTGTGGGCCGGTTGGCGGGCATTCTCGTAGTCGTTTCCCCATCAAAAAACTACAAACGTCGAGGAAATAAATGTCCCGTAAACAACTGTTCATCCTGGTCGCGTTCTTGGCCCTGGTCGTGGCTTTCTTTGCTTTTGATCTGGGCCAGTACCTGAGCCTGAGCTACATCAAACAGCGCCAGGCAGACTTCGCCGCGCTGTATGCGCAGCGGCCGGCGTTTGTGATCGGCGCGTTCTTTGCGGCCTATGTGGCGGTCACGGCTTTGTCGCTGCCTGGTGCGGCCATCATGACTTTGGCGGGGGGCGCGATTTTTGGTGTTTTGGCCGGCACGCTGATCGTGTCTTTCGCATCCAGCATCGGTGCCACGCTGGCGTTTTTGGTGTCGCGCTACGTTCTGCGCGACAGCATTCAAGCCAAGTTTGGCAACAAGCTGGCCGAGATCAACAAGGGCATTGAAAAAGACGGCGCGTTTTATTTGTTCACCTTGCGCTTGGTGCCGCTGATCCCGTTTTTCGTCATTAACCTGGTGATGGGCCTGACGCGCCTGAAAACCGGCACCTTCTATCTCGTCAGTCAAATCGGCATGCTGGCCGGCACGGTGGTGTTTGTGAATGCCGGCACGCAGCTGTCGCGCATCGACTCGCTGCGCGGCATTTTGTCGCCGGGCTTGCTGGCGTCTTTTGTGCTGTTGGGCGTGTTTCCGCTGATCGCCAAGAAAATTGTCGAAGCCGTTCAGGCCCGCAAGGTTTACGCGAAATGGGCGCACCTCAAGCCCAAAAAATTTGACCGCAACATGGTGGTGATTGGTGCGGGCGCAGCAGGCTTGGTCACCAGTTACATCGCGGCGGTGGTCAAAGCAAAGGTCACCTTGGTCGAGACCCACAAAATGGGCGGTGACTGCTTGAACTACGGCTGCGTGCCGAGCAAAGCGCTCATCAAGTCGGCCACGCTGGTCAGCCAAATTCGCCGTGCCAGCGACTACGGCATTGCGCAGGCCGAGGCCAAGTTCAGTTTTGCCGACGTGATGGACCGCATCGCCCGCGTCGTGCGCGACATCGAGCCGCACGACTCGGTGGAGCGCTACACCGGCTTGGGCGTGGACGTGGTCAAGGGTTACGCCAAGATCGTCAATCCGTGGGCTGTGGAAATCGCGGATGAGCACGGCACAAAGCAGACCCTCACCACGCGCAGCATCGTCATCGCCACTGGGGCCATGCCCTTCGTGCCGCCGCTGCCTGGGTTGGACAGCGTGGGCTATCTGACCAGCGACACGCTGTGGGGCCTGCGTGATTTGCCGGCGCGTTTGGTGGTGCTGGGCGGTGGCCCCATCGGCTGCGAACTGGCGCAAAGTTTTGCGCGGCTGGGCTCCAAGGTGACGCAGATCGAGATGGCAGACCGCATCATGTTGCGCGAGGACGTCGAGGTGTCGGCGCTTGCCAAAAAGTCACTTGAAGGCGACGGCGTGCAGGTGCTGTTGAAACACAAAGCGCTTCGGTTCGAGGTCGAGGCCAGCGGCGAAAAAATCATCGTGGTGGAGTTTGAAGGCGCTGAGAAGCGATTGCCTTTTGATCAGCTGCTTTGCGCCGTGGGTCGCGTCGCGCGGCTGAAAGGTTTTGGGCTTGAAGAACTCGGCATACCTGCGACTCGAACCGTCACCACCAATGAGTACCTGCAAACCAACTTTCCCAACATCCTGGCGGCAGGTGATGTGGCGGGGCCGTACCAGCTGACCCACGTGGCGGCGCACCAGGCCTGGTATGCCGCTGTGAACGGTTTGTTCGGGACCTTCAAAAAATTCAAGGCCGATTACTCGGTGATTCCCTGGGCCACGTTCATATCGCCCGAAGTGGCGCGCGTGGGTTTGAACGAACAGGAAGCCAAGGAAAAAGGGATTGCGTTTGAAGTGACGCGCTATAACCTCGACGACCTCGACCGCGCCATCGCCGACAACGCCACCGAGGGTTTTGTGAAAGTGCTCACCGTGCCGGGCAAAGACAAAATCCTGGGCGTCACCATCGTCGGCGAGCACGCTGGCGACCTGCTGGCCGAGTACGTGTTGGCAATGAAGCACGGCCTTGGCTTGAACAAGATCCTCGGCACCATCCACACCTACCCGACCCTGTCTGAGGCCAACAAATACGCGGCCGGCGAGTGGAAAAGGGCGCATCAACCCAAGCAGTTGTTGGCATGGGTGGAGAAGTTTCAAACATGGCAACGCGGTTGAGCCTGCACTCGCAGCGAGCCATCCGCAGCGTCATCAACAAAGGGACAGCATGAAAACCAAAAGGCAGTCCGTTGTGAACCTCGCCGCGCGCTTGTGCAGCGCAACGCTGCTATTAATGAGCGCCGTGCCAGCGGCGCACTCGGCAGGCAATCTTTTACAGCCGTATGCAGCCGCTGGCGCGGCGCCTGCGCTGCCTTGGCATGTGGTCGGTTTGCCGCAGCAACAAAAACCGTTCACCAAGTTTTCCGTGACCGAACTCGACGGCAAGCGTGCGCTGCGCATCGAGGCGGTGGAGTCCTACGGCAACTTGGTTCACTCGCTACAAATTGAAAAAGCGACGCAGAAGTTGTCGTGGCGCTGGCGCGTTGAGGTGCCGAATCCTGCGGTGAACTTGCGCATCAAAGAAGGTGACGACAGCGCGGTAAAAGTCTGTGCGTTGTGGGATTTGCCCTTGGAGCAAGTGCCCTTCGTTGAGCGTCAGGTCATGCGCATTGCGCGCGCTAAAACATCTGAGCCCTTGCCTGCGGCCACCATTTGCTACGTTTGGGACGCGCGTTTGGCAGAAGGCACCGAGCTCGACAGTCCGTTCACCCACCGTCTGCGCTACGTTGTTTTGCGCAGCGGCGACAAGACCAACGAGTGGCTCAGCGAGAAGCGCGACATCGGCGCTGACTTCTTGCGGTTGTTCCGAAACGAAAGCGCCACGCTGCCACCGCTGATCGGTATCGCCGTTGGCGCAGATGCCGACAACACCCACGGCCGCAGCGTGGCTTACGTGACCGATCTTGTCCTGGAATGACCGGTTTTTACGGGTGTCTGCTGCTCGGCCGCGCCGGCCTCGCCGGCTGTCGACCGCACCGAGCTACGCGCACGCGCGCGAAGCACCTCGTCCTGCTCGCGCACGTGTGAAGCACCTCGTCCTGCTCGCGCACGTATGAAGCACCTCGTCCTGCTCGCGCACGTATGAAGCACCTCGTCCTACTCGCGCACGTATGAAGCACCTCGTCCTACTCGGTGGCGGCCACGCTCACCTGCATGTTCTGAAAGCCTTGGCCGCACAAACCATGGCCGGTGCGCACGTCACCTTGGTGTCGCCCTTTCCGCGCCAGATGTATTCAGGCATGGTGCCGGGCTTGGTGGCAGGTCACTACGGTGCCGATGAAATTTCAGTGGCTTTGGCGCCGCTGGCGGCCGCCGGAAAGGTCGAGTTTTTGGAAACCTCGGCCACGTCGGTAAACCCCGCAGCCAAGACCGTACAGCTGCTCAGCGGCGACACGCTCGCCTTTGATGTGCTCAGCCTGGACACCGGTCCGGTGATGAGCCGCAACGCGATTCCTGGCGCGCGCGAACATGCGCTTTTTGTGCGCCCCATCGAGCATTTCAACCTGCTGTGGGCGGGTCTGCTGGATCTGGCGCAGACGCGGGCTCTGGACGTCGTCGTGGTGGGCGGTGGAGCAGCCGGTGTGGAACTGGTGATGGCCTTGCACTACCGTTTGTGCAAATTGGCATCAACCGGCGCGCGTTTGAGCTTGGTGACCGGCGGAACCGCGCCCATGCCGTCGCATTCGCCCAAGGTGCAGACGCTGGTCAAGCGAGCCTTGAAAGATCGCCAAATCACAGTGTTTGAAGACACCTGCCTCGAGGTGCGCGAAGGCGCACTGCTTCTGGGCAGCGGCGCACGCCTGGCCTGCGATGCACCCATCATGGCCCTTGGTAGCAGCGCTCCCACATGGTTGGCGGGCAGCGGCTTGGCGCTGGACGATGCAGGCTTCATTGCCACCGGCCCCACCCTGCAGTCCACCTCTCACCCCGATGTTTTTGCCGCTGGCGATGTGGCCAGCCGCGTGGATGTGTCTCGCCCTAGAAGCGGTGTTTATGCCGTGCGCGCCGGCCCGCCGCTGGAGGCCAACTTGCGCCTGTATTTGGGCGGTGGTGCCTTGCTGCCGTACGAGCCCCAGCCCCGGTCTTTGAACCTGCTGGCCTGCGGCAACCGCAGCGCGATCGCCTCTTGGGGCACGTGGTCAGTCCAAGGCGCTTGGGTATGGCGCTGGAAAGACAAAATCGACCGGGACTTTGTGGCGCGGTTTCGGGTGACTTAACCGGCCTGCAGCCTATTCAACGTGCTCGACGCACGCGCAGCAACTCGTCCAGGATCAATAGAACCGCGCCCACGGTGATGGTGCTGTCAGCAACGTTGAAAGACGGGAAGTACCAGCCGCCAGCGTGCACCTGGATGAAATCGACAACGTAGCCGTGCAGCAAGCGGTCGATCACATTGCCGATGGCTCCGCCCAAAATCAGTGCGAGCGCCCAACTGAACAACCTCTGGCCGCCGTGGCTGCGCAGCATCCAAATGATGAACACGGTGGCCACAGCGCCCAGACCCACAAAGAACCAGCGCTGCCAGCCCGAGGCGCTGGCCAAAAACGAAAATGCTGCACCCGCGTTGTGCACCCGCACGATGTTGAAGAACGACGTGACGGTGCGGCTGTCACCAAGCTGGAAGTGGCCAAGGATCAGCGTTTTGGTGAACTGGTCGGCCAGGATGATGATGAAAGCGATGCCCAGCCAGGGCCATAAGGAGTGAGATTTTTTTGCCATGCTTCTTCAGTGGGTGGTCAGCGCCTGAGCGTTTTTTGGGCGCGCGGGCAAGGGCGAAATAATCACAAACTTCAAGCCACGGTGCGGTGTTCACCGGCACCGTATAAATTGCTGGTGCAACGACCGCAAATGGTCGGGTGTGCCGGGTCCGCGCCGACGTCGTCGCGGTAGTGCCAACAGCGTTCGCACTTGGCTGAAGTTGAAGGCGTCACTTCAGTGTTCATTGCGTTGCCAAGGATTAATTGAGCCTTTGAAGTGATGGTGACGAACTTCAAATCTTGGCCCAGGCTGGCGAGCAAAGCGTGGTCGGCGGTTGGCAATGTGATGGTGATGTTGGCTTGCAGGGATGAGCCCAACTTGCCGGCAGCCCGCACGACTTCGATGTCTTTGTTGACGGCCTCGCGCACCTCTCGAATGCGGCTCCATTTGGCCAGCGCGGCGTGGTCGACCCAGCCACTGACATCAAGATAGGTCTCGGTGAAGATGCTTGAGCCGTGCTGTGTTCCGACGATTTTCCAAGCCTCTTCGGCTGTGAAGCTCAGGAAGGGTGCCATCCAGCGAAGCATGGCTTGGCTGATGTGCCACAGCGCAGTTTGCGCGCTGCGCCGGGCCAGCGATTTCGGGGCGGTGGTGTACAGGCGGTCTTTCAGCACGTCCAGGTAGAACGCGCCCAAGTCTTCGCTGCAAAAAACTTGCAGTTTCGAGACGACGGGGTGGAACTCATAGACCTCGTAATGCGCCAAGACCTCGGACTGGAGATGGGCTGCGCGGGCCAGCGCCCAGCGGTCAACTTCCAGCATGTCGGCCAGCGGTACCGCGTCTTTGGTGATGTCGAAGTCGCTGGTGTTGGCCATCAAAAAGCGCAGCGTGTTTCGGATGCGGCGATAGGCATCGACCACGCGGGCGAGGATCTTGTCGTCGATGGACAGGTCGCCGGAATAGTCGGTCGAGGCGCACCACAGCCTCAAAATTTCGCCGCCGTATTTTTGGGCCGACTCGGCCAGCGGCATGTAGTTGCCCAGGCTCTTGCTCATCTTGCGGCCGGCCCCGTCTACCGTGAAGCCGTGCGTCAGCAGACCGCGATAGGGCGCGCGGCCCTCTGTGGCGCATGCGATCAACAGAGATGAGTGAAACCAGCCTCGGTGCTGGTCGTGGCCTTCAAGGTAAAGGTCGGCTTCGGGCCCGCCGTCGGCGCGTGGCGTTGGGTGGCTTCCCGCCTGAGCGTTGAGCACATGGAAAAACGTGGAGCCGGAGTCAAACCACACATCGAGGATGTCGTTGCTTTTGCTGTAATGCGCGGCGTCCGCGCCCAGCACGTCTTCGGCACTGAGTTTCGACCAAGCCTCGACGCCACCTTTTTCGACAATGTGGGCGGCGCGGTCCAGCAAGGCCATGGTGTCTGGATGAAGTTCGGCCGTGTCTTTGTGCAGAAAAAACGGCAGCGGCACGCCCCAGTTGCGTTGGCGGCTGATGCACCAATCGGGCCGGTTGGCGATCATGTCGCGCAGGCGGCCTTTGCCGTTTTCGGGATAGAAGCGGGTTTGCTCGATGGCACCCAAAGCCAGTTGGCGCAGTGTCTGTTTCGCGGGCGAGCTTGTGAAAACGCCTTGGCCTTCGTCCATGCGCACAAACCACTGCGCCGCAGCGCGGTAGATCACGGGCGTTTTGTGACGCCAGCAGTGCGGGTAGCTGTGCTGGAAGCTGGCTGTGGCAAACAAACGGCCGGCGTCGCGCAGCGCCTCGATCACCAGCGGCGCGGCTTTCCAGATGTGCTGGCCGCCAAACAAGGGCAACGCCGCCTCATAGGCACCGTTGCCTTGCACCGGGTTCAAAATTTCGTCAACCTTCATGCCGTGCTGGATGCAGGAGTTGAAATCCTCGACGCCGTAGGCGGGTGAGGAATGAACCAGGCCGGTGCCGTCGTCGGCGGTGGCGTAGTCGGCCAGGTAAACCGGGCTCAACCTGGCGTAGCCCGCGTCGGTCTTGGACAGCGGGTGGTGAAACTTCAAGCCGCCCAAATTTTCACCCGGCGCGGTGGCCACCACACTGCCTTGCAGGCCGTAGCGCAACAAGCAAGCCTCAACCAATGCAGAAGCCAGGATCAGCAAACCGCGCTCGGTGTCGACCAGCGCGTACTCCAGCGCCGGGTTCAGGTTGAGCGCTTGGTTGGCCGGCAAGGTCCACGCGGTGGTGGTCCAAATGACGGCGAATGCTTCTTTGGTGAAGGCGGGTACGCCGAAGGCAGCGGCCAGTTTGTCCGGCTCGGCACTGAGAAAACCGACGTCGAGCATTTGCGATGTTTTGTCGGCGTATTCGATCTCGAACTCGGCCAGTGAACTGCCGCAGTCGAAGCACCAATACACCGGCTTCAAACCTCTGTAGACGAAGCCGCGCTCCATGATGCGTTTGAGCGCGCGCATCTCGTTGGCCTCGTTGGCGAAGTCCATGGTGCGGTAAGGATGTTCCCAATCGCCCAGCACGCCAACGCGTTTGAAGTCAGCCATTTGTTGGGCGATTTGTTCGGTGGCGTAGGCGCGGCTTTTGGCCTGCACGTCGTCGCGGCTGAGCTTGCGGCCAAAGGTCTTTTCGATCTGGTTTTCGATGGGCAAACCGTGGCAGTCCCAGCCCGGCGTGTAGCGCGCATCGAAGCCCGCCAGTTGGCGCGCCTTGACGATCATGTCTTTCAAGATCTTGTTGGCGGCGTGGCCCACATGCAGTTGACCGTTGGCGTAAGGCGGGCCGTCATGCAGCACGAACAGCGGCTTGCCCACACGCGCATCGCGCAAGCGCTGATAAACGCCTTGGTCTGACCATTCCTTGACCCAGCCCGGTTCGCGTTTGGGCAGGTCGCCGCGCATGGGAAAGGGCGTGTCGGGCAGATTCAATGTGGCGCGGTAGTCAGCATTGGCCACGGGTGCCACCGGCGTGGTGGACGGGGCTTGAGGCGTGTCAGGCATGGTGAATCCTTGATTGCGGTCTGCAGGCACTGCGCGGATTGAGCGCGGGGCGAGGACGGGTAAGTTGTTGTGAACGATGTGCAAAAGGCTCGGTGAGCCGGTCCGGTGAGGCGCCGGTACGCAGATCGTTCAAATTCGGTCGCGCGTGTTTCGACGCTGCGTGGCAGCTTGCCATCCGTGCGAGGTGTGGGGAACTGGCTTCAAACGCATGCGTTGATTCTATGGGCGCAGCTTTGCCGCACCGTGGTCGCGGAACCAAGCGCGTGCGTCACTCTCATCGCGTGCGATGCCGTCGGTGAGCGCCTGCATGCCGTCGTACTTCAACTCGTCGTGCAGCTTGTGCAGCAACTCGACCTTGATGCAGCGGCCGTAGCCGCTTTCAACGCCCAATGCAGAGGGCCAGTTCAGGCAATGGGTTTCCAGCAGCACTCGGCCTGCGTCTTCCACAGTGGGGCGCACGCCAAGACTCGCCACGCCGTCAAGCGGTTGGTCCGAGAGCCCGTGCACGCGCACGACAAAGATGCCCATGGCGGCTGACTTGGCATGAGCGAAGCGCAAGTTCAGTGTGCGAAAACCAAGCTCGCGGCCGAGTTTTCGGCCGTGAATCACGTGGCCGCTGATGCTGTACGGCCGGCCCAGCAAAGTGGCGGTTTGCGCCATGTCGCCAGCAGCAAGTGCATCGCGGACCGCCGAGCTGGACACGCGATGGCCATGCACTTCGTAGCTCATCATGCGGGCCACATCGAAGCCGCCCGCCTGACCGGCCTGGTCGAGCATGGCGTAGTCACCAGCACGTTTGGCGCCAAAGCAAAAGTCGTCGCCCACCAGCACGTATTTGGCGCCCAACCCCTTCTGCAACACGCGGCTGATGAAGTCTTGCGGAGAAAGCGCCGCAAATCGGCTGTCAAAGCGCGCGACGATGACTTGCTGCACGCCGCAGCGCTCGAGTTCACTGAGCTTGTCCCGCAGGGTGGCGATTCGGGCCGGGGCGCGTTCTGGGTGGCCGCTCAAACGCGCGAAGTGGTCGCGCGGATGAGGCTCAAAAGTCATCACGCAGCTGGGCAGTTGCCGGTGCTGTGCCTCGCTGCGCAGCAACGCGAGCATGGCCTGATGACCGCGGTGCACGCCGTCGAAGTTGCCGATGGTCAGGGCGCATGCGGACGCAATGTTGGGGTGGTGGAAGCCGCGAAAAACTTGCATGCGCCGCATTATCGACTGGCGACTTTGATGATGGCGGTCAAGCCTTGATGGCGCCGCACCCCGTCTGCGGAATCCAATGAGACCTGGCTTACTTGCCCTGTTTCAAATGTCGGTAGATCAGACCGCGCGACACGCCCAGGCTGCGCGCGGCTTGCGACACATTGCCTTGGCACGAAGCCAACGCAGCTTCAATCAAATGCAGTTCGCCGTGGCGCAGTGTTTCGGTTGGCGGCTTGACGGCTTGGCTCGACGCTGCGGCGGGCTCTCGGGTTGAGCCGGATGGGACGGTGGTTTGCGGCGCAGCCATCTGAAACACAGGCGCGACGGTGCCGTCCCGTGCTTGCATGCGCAGCAGCATCCAGACCTGCAAGCCATTCGGCAAACGGTGGGCCGTGGGTTGTGGGTTGCGCGTGAGGGCGGCCAACTGGGATGTGCTCAGGGCCAATGCAATTTCCGCAAACAAATCTGCGCGGGCCTTCATGGCGTGGGCGCTGATGGAGCCCAGCAGGCGGCTGGCGGCACGGTTCATCCAGGCGATGCGGCCGTCGGGCGCGATGCCGGCCAGACCTTCCATGGGCGTACCCAAAAAGGCCGGTGACGTTTGCAGCTGGATAACGATGTGCTCTGCCGACTGCGCGCGGAGCAAATGGTTTTCGATCGCCGTGGCATACAAGCCCACCACAGCGGCCGCATCAAAGCCGAAGGGTCGCGACTCGCTGGTCAAGTCCAGCACGCCAGCCATCTGGCCGTGGATGTCGCGTATCGGCGCAGCAGCGCAGTGCAGAACTTGCACCATGCCGAAAAAATGCTCGGCTCCCAACACCACGCTGGGTTCACCGGTGTGCGCAGTCAAGCCCAGCGCGTTGGTACCAATGCTGTCTTCGCCGAGGTTGCAGCCCACTCGGCGAGCCAGCGGCAACAGCACTTCGGCGGGGTTGTAGTCGGCATAAGCGTGGTGCACAACGACGCCCTGTGGGTCGGTCAAGAGCAGCGTGCAAGCAGTGCCTGACAGGGTGCTGGCCAACTGCTGCAGCTCGACGCTTGCCGCGTCCAACAGCACGCGGCTGCGCGTCAGGGCCGAATGCGCGCGGCTGGCGGTCACCATGGCAAAGCTGACGGCCTCATTGGGCTCACGCTGAGCCTGAACGCAGCGCGACCAAGACTGAATCACCGCTTCACTGACCAAACCCGATGGCCGCACTCCCTCATCGAAATAACGCTGGCGCGCTAACGCCAAACGCTGCTCCGGCGTGGAAAAGAAGGGCTGTATGGGCAGTCCGCCGGAGTTGTCAGAACGTGGGTTCATGGCGGCGGCCTCAAATGACGAGTTTGTGCAGCAAGCGAGTCCAACACGTTCGCGCCAAGACTTACTCGCGAATCAAATCCGCCAGACCGACGGCTGCACCAATATTGGGCAGGCCGGGCACGGTCCAGGTAGACCCAGCGCTTTCAGTCCAGCGTTGCAAATCGCCGTTTGTGCGAGCGGCGCTGATGACTTTGTTAGCCGCCGCCATCACGTCAGGGGTGTCTGCCCGAGCCACAAAGCCGATGTTGAAGCGGACTGGATGGACATAGGCTTCGCGGCGCAGTTGGTTTTTTGGATTTTTGGCACGCCATGCATCGAAGCGGTCTATGGGCACCAAGGCGGCGTCCAGGCTGCTGGCTTCCAGCATGTCAAGCACCTCTTTGCCGCGCGATACGCTGACAATGTCGCGCTTGAGAACACCGCTGCGATACAGCTTCAGCGCCGTGCCTTCCACGGTTCCGACGACCGCGCCGATTTTCATCCCGCTCAGATCACTCAAGCTCATCACTGGCTTGCCGGGCTCGCGCACCACCACGCCCAACAAGGCGCTGTGATAAGCCTCGCTGCCGGCCAAGGCGCCCAACGCAATCCACTTCCGAAGCGGCGGGCGCGGTGCTCCCGGGTGGTCGGGCACGCGGGCAGTGGGTCGCGTGGGCGCTCCGAGTTCAGACTGCAAGAGCATGTAGCCGCTGGCCAGATCGCACACACCCGACGACAGCATGGCGTTCACCTCATGGGCGAGCGAAGTTTCTTGTTCGTACTTGGTCTCGAATGGCACCAGCTTCAGCTCGCGCCCCAACTCAACGGCGATGGCCTGCGCCACGCGCACGTCCAGGCCCTGCATCGTTTGGGATGGCACTTCGGTGGAGGTGGGTTTTTGGGCTGAGCCCCTCACAACATAAGACAAGGGCGCGTTGTCTTCAGCCAAGCACACCTTTAACGGCGCCGTCTCTGCCGCCGTGGCTGTAAGGCAAGACGCCAAAACCAGACCACCCATTGCAAACTGCTTCAGCACTTCAAGGCTCCTTGCCGCCACGGCTTCCCACATAGGCCCAAAGCACTTTGATTTGCTCAGGCGTCAGTGCAGCTTCAAACGAGGGCATGTTGCCCTTGCCCTTGTTTACCGACAACAAAAAACGCTCAGTTTGATCCACCGGAAAGCGCCTGAGGTCGTAGCTCGTGGTGCCCGAGTTGACCATGTTGCGGCCGTGGCACTGAGCGCAAGTGCGGTTGTATTGCAGAGCACCGGCGCTGATGTCTTCAGCCGCAAAAGTGCTTGATCTCGCGTCAGGCTGTAAGCTGTTTTGCGCAGCCGGATGAGAAACTGCAGCGGCCAAGAAACTGGCCGCTGCGAGCTTCGCAAAGCTGCTTACCGAAACGCGTTTTGTCATCTGACCGCAAAGGTCCAGAGTGAACCACCTGCGGGCACTTTCGACATGCGTTCGTCACCCAGCAAAGCCCACACGCCGCCACTGCCCGAGGTGATGGTCACGTACTGCTGACCGTTGTGCTCCCAGGTCACTGGCAAGCCAATGATTCCGGAGCCGGTTTGGTACTCCCAGAGCTTTTTGCCGGTGTCAGCGTCCAAAGCCATCACTTCGCCTGTTGCCGCGCCGGTGAACACCAAACCACCCGCGGTGGACATCGTGCCTGCCATGCTCGGCTGACCTGGCCACGCCATTTGCCATTTGCTCTTGCCCGTCATTGGATCGATGGCGCTGAGGTGGCCGTGCGGTTGGTCCTTTGGCATGGTCACGCCGCGAAAGTTCATGCCCAGATACCACTCGCCGCGCTTGTACTCAGGCTTGGCGTACTGGTACGGGAAGCTCATGTTCAAAGTGTTGGCATAAGCCAAACCCGTGCTCGGGTTCCACGACATCGGCTGCCAATTTTTGCCGCCGACAACGGAGGGGAAGATTTCTTCGTCGCCGCCGGCGCGGACACGCTTGAACACCGCCGATTCCACTGGCCGCCCAGTTGCCATGTCGATCTTGTCGGCCCAGTTCACCTTCACATACGGATTGGCTGCCAGCAGCTTGCCGTTGGTGCGGTCCAGCACGTAAAAGAAGCCGTTGCGGTTGGCCTGAACCAGCGTTTTGCGCATCGTGCCGCCGACTTTCATGTCCACCAACATACCCACT
Source organism: Burkholderiales bacterium (assembly GCA_038241115.1). Taxonomy (GTDB): domain Bacteria; phylum Pseudomonadota; class Gammaproteobacteria; order Burkholderiales; family Burkholderiaceae_C; genus JANYJJ01. The sequence continues at coordinate 48,174 of JBBRGA010000004.1, forward strand.
TCAGTGGCATCGTAGTCAAACGGGTCGTTGGGAGAAAACTGGTAGTGCCACTGCAGTTCGCCGGTTTTCGGTTTCATGGCGAGAACCGAGTCGATGTAGAGGTTGTCGCCTTTGCGAACCTCAGCATTCCACGGGCCGCCATTGCCGGTGCCCCAGTAAACCAAATCCAGCTCGGCGTCGTAGATGCCGGTCAACCAGGTGGGTGCGCCGCCTTTGAGGGCGGTATCGCCAGGCCACGTGTCAGCACCTTTTTCGGCGCCATACGCAGTGGTGTAAAAACGCCAAAGCTTCGCGCCGGTGTCGGGGTTCCAACCGTCGATGAAGCCGCGCGTGCCGTATTCGCCACCCGCAATCCCGGTCATCAAAACGCCGTTGGCAATCAGTGGAGCGGCTGTCATGGCGTGGCCATCTTGGTAGTCGGCCGCTTTCATCTTCCAAATTTGCTTGCCAGTTTTCGCGTCATACGCAATCACGTGCGCATCCAGAGTTGAGCGGAACACTTTGCCGTTGTAGATGGCCACTCCGCGGTTGAGCAAACCGCAGCATGCCATTTTGAAAACGTCGGAAGCGAACTCGAGGTCTTGCTTCCAAAGTTGACGTCCAGTCAGTGGGTCCACGGCCACGGTGGACGTGTGGGTGGTGATGTACATCACGCCGTCAAAAATGATGGGCTGCGACTCTTGACCGTGCGAGTTGTTCAGGCTGTAGGTCCATACCGGCACCATCTTGGCAACGTTGGATTTGTTGATCTTTTTCAGCGTGCTGTATCGCTGATTGTTGTAGCCCATGCCATGGGTCGTGATGTTCCCGGGCGTTGCCTGATCGTTACGCAAATCGGCGTCACTTTGTGCTTGTACTGCGCCCGTGGCGCCGAGCGCGAACGCGTGCGCCAATGCCAATGCCAATCTGCGAGAGGTAAGTGATTTCATGTTGTCTCCTGTTAGAGGGGGGCAACCTCTTAGACCGCTTCACGGTACGAGCTGCTTGGCCAGAACAGTAGTCGGCACAAGGGGCTCTCGGAACCTAGGGCGAACCCTAGACGGTCTTGCAGGGTGCCTTTGTGAGCTGCTGGCGCATCTGTGTCGCATGACGGAACAACCACCGCTTCACCGGCCCCGTGCGGCCCGTGTGCGGGCCCCTTTTATGTATGCTGCGGTCAAGTAAAAACAACCCTTGGAGAGAGCAATGAACGGATTGATGATGCAGCAGCCGCTGCTGATCTCGTCTTTGTTGGTGCATGCAGAGCGCCATCACGGCGACCAGGAAGTGGTGTCACGCAGGGTGGAGGGAGACATTCACCGCGAGACTTATCGCCAGCTCGCAGTGCGTGCACGCCGCATGGCCAAGGCCTTGGTCGCCCTGGGTGTGAAAGACAGCGAACGCGTGGCCACGTTGGCTTGGAACACGCACCGCCACATGGAGCTTTATTACGCGGTTTCAGGCTCAGGCGCTGTGCTGCACACCTTGAATCCGCGTTTGCATCCCGACCAGGTGGTCTACATCGCCGACCACGCCGAAGATCAAATTCTGTTTTTTGACATGAGTTTTTTGCCGCTGGTTGAGGCCGTTGCCGGGCGAGTAAAAACTATTCGGCATTTCGTTGCCATGACCAGCCGCGAGCACATGCCCGCGACCAGCAAAGTGCCCAATCTTCTTTGCTTTGAGGATCTGCTCGAAGCGCAAGACGACCAGGGTGATGCCCGCTATCAATGGCCTGCCTTTGATGAGAACCGCGCTTCATCGCTTTGCTACACATCAGGCACGACCGGCAACCCCAAGGGCGTGCTTTACAGCCACCGCTCCACCATGCTGCACACCTTTGCGGCGGGCCTCCCAGACGCGCTGAACTGCTCAGCGCGCGACGTCATCTTGCCGGTGGTTCCGATGTTTCACGTCAACGCGTGGGGCTTGCCGTACGTGGCTTGCATGGTGGGCGCAAAGCTGGTTTTACCGGGGCCGGGATTGGACGGCAAATCGCTGTTTGAGGTGTTTGAATCCGAGGGCGTGACCTTGTCGGCAGGTGTGCCCACCGTGTGGCAAGGGCTGCTGGGTTTTGTCGAGGCCAACAACTTGAAGTTCAGCAGCATGCGACGCACGGTCATCGGCGGATCGGCCTGCCCGCCCGCCATGATGGTGACCTTCCAGGAAAAGTACAACGTGCAGGTTTTGCATGCTTGGGGCATGACCGAGATGAGCCCACTGGGAACAGTGGCTTCGCTGAAAAGCAAGCACACAGCCCTATCGGCCGAAGGCCAGCGCGCGGTGCAGGCCACGCAAGGACACGCCATCTTCGGCGTTGACATGAAGATCGTGAGCGAAAACGGCGCCGAGCTGGCGTGGGACGGCAAAGCCAGCGGTGAGCTGTTGGTGCGCGGTCCCTGGATCACATCGAGCTACTTCAAGAG
>JBBRGA010000005.1:0-48990 GCA_038241115.1 Burkholderiales bacterium
TGGCGGAGGCCTGCACTTCGTCGCCAAATTCCAGCAGCAGCGGCAGGCCGTTTTGCAGCGTGGTGCGGCCTTCGGTGCGGCGGCTGCTTTCCAGTTCGGCGCCCGCCGTCAAGCTGTGTTCACTTTCCAGGACCTGGACGAATTTGCCGTTCAGGCTGAAGGTTTTTTCAACGGCGTTGGTGCTGTCTCGCAATGTGCGCACCAAGCTGCCGCCGCGGCTTTCCAAGCGCTCACTTTCGCCCACAAATTTGGTTTGGCCCAGCGTCGCGCGCCACTCGGTGCGCGCGCCCTCGCTCAAACGGCGCGTCCAGATGCTGTTCAAGCGCAGCAAGCGAAAGCTGCCCTCCGAGGCGGTTTCAGTCAGGTCGTAAGGCGCAGGCGTGCTGCCCAGCGTTTGGCTCAGTTCGCCGTTGCGCTGTGTTTTGCCCACGCCGTAAATCAGCAGCGGCATCAGGCTGACGGTCTCGCCTGGCACGCCGCGCCACTGCAGTCGTCCGTTGAATTGAATGCCCTGCCTGCGTTCGCGAACCACGCCCTTTTCGCTTTGGTCCAGCACCAACGTGTCGGTGACGAGGTCGCGCGCGGTCGTGGTGGAGGTGCTGTCGTTTTGGCGGTCGTTGCGGTTGGTCGACAACGAGAAGTTGTAGTTCAGGCCCGCCACCGTGTCGTTGCGCGTCCAAGACGCTTCCGGCTGCAAGCGACCGTTCTCGGCACCCAGCGTGAACTGGACGTTGTTCAAGCGCTTGGTGTAGCCCTCGCGGGTGATGATGTTGATGGTGCCGGCGATGGCGCGGGCGCCAGTTTCAGCGGTGGGCGCGCGCAAAATTTCGATGCGCTCGATTTGTTCGGGTGCCAGCGAATCAATTGAAAAACCGGGGGCCACGCGCTCGCCGTCCAGCAAAATTTGGGTGTAACCACTGCCCAGTCCACGCATGCGAATGGCACCGCCCCGGCCCGGGCGGCCCTGCACTGTCACGCCGGGCAGGCGTTTGAGCAAATCGCCCACCGTGCTGTCGCCAAAACGCTCAATCTCATCGCGCCCCACGACAATTTTGGCGGCAGTGGATTCGCGCCGCAGTTGGGTGTCGGTGGCGCGATTGGCATTGATTTCCACGCGCTTCATCGTGGTGGCTGCAGGTGAGGGCGCCGATGCCGCTGCTGCGGCTTTGGGTGTGGGTGTGGGTGTGGGGTCGAGTGCGGGTTCAGGCGCAGGTGCAGGTGTCGGTGCAGAAACAGGCACAGGTGCAACCGCCTCTGGCTGCTGCGCCCAGGCTGCCTGAGCGCAACACATCCACAGCGTCATACCTGCTGTTCTCCAATTGAAAAACCGCCCAGCAACACACAAAGTTTTCGTCATGCGCCAAATTATCGACGGGTCATTTGCGGTCGGGCAGTGGGTCTGGCGCAAAGCCTGATCGCCGTGTGAGGACTGCGTCACCCTGCGTTGGCAGAGCTTTTGCTCGGCGCAAAACATTTGGCATCATGCGAAGCCGCCGAGTGCGGATGCCCCGAGCGCAGGGCAAAAACACAACAGAACACCAGTCAAATCACGAGAGAGACAACATGACACGCCACCCATCCATCCGCAGCCTCACGGGCCGCAGCCTCACCCGCCGCAGCGTGCTTCAAAACGCCGCAGGCGCCGGCGTCGTTTTGGGCGCACCGCTCGCCGCCTTCAATGCCTCAGCCCAGAGCACTTGGCCCAGCCGGCCGGTCAACATCGTGGTGCCGTTTCCGGTGGGTGGCGGCACCGACGCCTTCGCGCGGCCGCTGTCTGCCGTTATGAGCAAGAACCTCGGCAAACAGGTCTTGATCGACAACAAGGGCGGCGCAGGCGGCACCTTGGGCGCGTCGATAGCCGCCAAAGCCGCGCCCGACGGCTACACGTTCTTCATGGGCGCGGTTCACCACGCGATTGCACCGGCCATGTACCCCAAGCTCGACTACAACATCGAGACCGATTTCATTCCGGTGGGATTGATCGGCAGCGTGCCGCAGGTGGTGGTGGTGAATCCTCAGCGCATACAGGCGACCGATCTGAAAAGTCTGGTCGAACTGCTGCGCAAAAACCCCGGCAAGTTCAACTACGGTTCGGCCGGCAACGGCACCTCTCACCATCTGGCAGGTGAGCTGTTCAAACTGCAAACCAAAACCTTCATCACCCATATCCCTTACCGCGGCGCCGGCCCTGCGTTGCAGGATTTGATCGCCGGCCAGGTCGACTTGATGTTTGACGGCTTGGGTTCATCAGCCACACACATCAAAGGGGGTCGTATCAAGGCGCTGGCCGTGGCCTCCACCAAGCGCGCGCCTGGCTTTGCCGACGTGCCCACCAGCGTGGAGGGCGGGGTGCCTACTTATCAAGTGGCCACCTGGTACGGCCTGTGGGCACCGAAGGGAACGCCGAAAGAGTTCACCGACCGCATGCGCGCCGAGCTCACCAAAGCGATCACGTCCGACGAGCTGGTGAAAATCTGGAACGGCATCGGCGCTGAAACGCCGAATATGTACGGCGAAGAATTCGGCAAATTCGTGGGCACCGAAATCAAGCGCTGGGCCGAGGTGGTGAAGAGTTCAGGCGCAAAGCTCGATTGAGCGCAGTGATGAACGACAACTTGTTTGCGGCGCTGCGCAGCGGGTTCCCGGCAGACTTGGGAGCTTGCGCCATCGAAATTGCCGATGTTGAAACTGCCGATGCTGCGGCGCTGTACTACACCTGGCGCGACCTCGATCACGCAACCGCCAAGTTGGCCAACCTGCTGGATTCGCTGAACCTGCCTCCCGCTTCCATCGTGGCGGTGCAAACCGAAAAATCGGTTGAGGCTTTGGTGCTGTACCTGGCCGTGCTGCGGGCAGGTTTGGTTTACTTGCCGCTGAACACCGCGTACCAAGCGGGCGAGGTTGAATACTTCATCGGCAACGCAGAACCGGCTGTCGTGGTGTGCTCAGGCCGCAACTTCGGCTGGTTCAGCAAGCTGGCCTTCAAGGCCGGCACCGCGCATGTGTTTACCTTGAACGACGACCGCACGGGCAGTCTGTTGCAACGTGCCGCGCACCACAGCGACCAGCACCTGGCCGCTGTAAAAAAAGCCGACGACCTGGCCGCAATTTTGTACACCAGCGGCACCACAGGACGCAGCAAGGGCGCGATGTTGAGCCATGGCAACTTGCTGAGCAATGCGCGCACCTTGCAAGCCTATTGGGGCTGGCAGCCGGGTGATGTGTTGATCCATGCGTTGCCTATTTTTCATGTGCACGGCCTGTTTGTGGCCTCGCATGGCGCGCTGCTGAACGGCAGCAAGATGATCTGGTTCAGCCAGTTCAACGCCAAGGCCGTGGTCGCGCGTTTGCCGGATGCCACGGTGTTCATGGGCGTGCCGACTTTGTATGTGCGCATGCTGGCCGAGCCGACTTTGACGCGTGAGGCGTGTCGCGGTATGCGTTTGTTTGTGGCCGGTTCGGCGCCACTGCTGGCGGAAACTTTCAACACCTGGAATCAGCGTGTCGGCCACACGATCTTGGAGCGCTACGGCATGAGCGAGACCGTGATGCTCACCTCCAATCCCTACGAAACCGCTGACGGCGAGCGACGCGCGGGCACGGTGGGTTTGCCGTTGCCGGGAGTTTCCCTCAGGGTGACAGCAGACAACGGCGCGCTGTGCCCGGTGGGTGAAATTGGCGGCATCGAAGTGCGCGGCCCGAATGTGTTCAGCGGCTACTGGCGCATGCCCGAGAAAACTGCCGAAGAATTCAGCACCGATGCGCGAGGCCAGCGATGGTTCAAAACCGGCGACGTGGGCCGGGTCGACGTCGGCGGCGTGGTCACCATCGTCGGGCGCAGCAAAGACCTCATCATCACCGGCGGCTACAACGTCTACCCGGCGGAGATTGAAGGCTATTTGAACGACATGCAGGGCGTGGCCGAGAGCGCTGTGATCGGCGTGCCGCACGCCGACTTCGGCGAGGCGGTGGTGGCGGTGGTGGTTGCCCGCGCTGGTGAGGCATCTGGGGCAGCGCCTGATGCGGCCGCGCTGATTGCGAACTTGAAAGGGCGCATCGCCAATTTCAAAGTGCCCAAACAAATATTCGTAGCGCAAGAGTTGCCGCGCAACGCCATGGGCAAGGTACAAAAAAACGTGCTGCGCGACCAGCACAAGGCGCTGTTCACGGCCGCCGGTTAACGGTTGACGCTTAACGGCCGACGGTTGACTTGACGGTTGACGCCTAACGGTTAACAGCTTTTACAGGCAGCTCAGCTTCGTTTGATTCGCATGAAGCCCGCTGCCAACAGCAGCGGCAGCATCACCATCAAGCTGAAACCCGGACCGCCTACCTTGCGCCACCACGCCAGTTGGGTGGCGAACGCTGGCGTGCCGGGTGGCAACGACAAGCCCGCCACCATGACCAGCAGCGCGGCCAGCGCAAATTTGCGGGAGCTGCTCCAGCCAACCTGCGCTGACCTCGCGTCGGGCACCAAAAGCAAGATCGCGAGCAGCGCAAAAACCATCAGCAGCAACACCAAATGGCGCGGATTGGTTTGAGGGCTGAACGCCAATGCCACGGCCATCAAAGCGGCCCATTCCAGGGCAATGACGGCCCGGTAGAGCCCTGCACTTTGCGCTTCAGCATCCGGCCAGAGCCACAGCGGCACGCCGAACCGCCGATAGACCAGCGTCAGCGCGCCCAGCACCACCGCGGCAATCCCTCCCGTCAACAACCACTTTAGCGCCGGCTCTGCGGCGGGCCCGACGATGCGCGCCATGCCGCTGGTGATGGACATGCTGTGGCTGACGGTCAGGGCGTCGATGTTGGCGGCTTTCACTGCTTGTGCGGCCTGCACTTTGATGCCCAGCAATTGCGCAATGCCCGACGATGCGGTCGCCCAATGCTGCAGGTTGGCCGCCCACCCAGAGTGCACGGCGGGCAGCAGTGCAAACAATGCGATTCCTGCCACAAACCACAGCGCGGCCGTATAGCGGCGACGCAGCAGCAAATAGGGCAGGTAAATCAGCGGCAGGTATTTGATGTTCACCGCCAAGCCCAGGGCCAGCCCGGCCCATTGAGGTCGGCGTTCCAGCCAGCACAGCGCCAACACGGTCGCGGTCAGCATCGGCAAGTCGGTTTGCCACATCTGCAACTCACTGCGCAGGCGCGGCGCCGCCAGCACGGTGGTCAGAGCCACCACCATCAAAAGCTCGCTCAGGGGGCCTTCGAGGCTGAAGCGGCGCATCGCTTCCTTGCAGGCCAGCACGGTGCACATCAGGGCCAACGCCATGTTGACGAGCAACATGATGAAAGCGGCCGCTTGAACCGACACGACAGTCAGCGGCATGAACAAAAAAGCAATCAGCGGCGGATAGATGTAGCCGTGCACGCCGGCTGCGTAAGGATCGGCGCCTTCGCGAAAGGCTTTGGCCGCACGGTAGAAGTGCTCGAAGTCGCCGCAACCGGTGACGAACACTTGCGCGAAGCCTTCAAACGGCGCGTCATGAACACGGTGCGCACTGACCACCCAGAACCAGGCGTAGACCAAGACCAGCACCGTCGCAGACGCCGCAACCGGCAGCCAAACGCGCCTGCCGACCAGATGAACTGCTTCCCCCACGGGCAGATTTCGGGAGTTTTACTTCGACGCCGCCGAGGCAGGTTCTGGTGGAGGAGGAATAACCGGAACCGGGACAGGAACGGGATCGGAGGCTGGCGAAGCGGGAGCCGCAACCGCCGATTGCACTGCATCGATGCCGTGTTTTTCACCGCCCATGTCGATGTCGGCACCGCTTTTTTTCATGATGAACAAGCCCAGTGCAGCAAAGGCGACGAAAGCCACAAATATTTTCCACATGACGGGCATCCTGAAAAGTAAGAGGTGCGAAATTGAATTCTCAAAACCGGTTCACAAAACCAATGCACAAAACTAATGCACAAAAGAAACGGGGCACACCGCAAGCAGTGTGCCCTGACAGCCTAACAAAGCCGGGTCAATCGTTGGCGTAGATGTCGACGTCTTTCGTCTCGCGCACAAAGATCATGCCGATCACGAAGGTGGCCGCCGCAATGATCACGGGGTACCACAAGCCGTTGTACATGTTGCCGGTCTGCGCCACGATGGCGAAGGCAGTGGTGGGCAGCAGGCCGCCAAACCAGCCGTTGCCAATGTGATACGGCAGGCTCATCGAGGTGTAGCGAATGCGGGTCGGGAACATCTCCACCAGCATCGCAGCAATCGGCCCGTAAACCATGGTCACGTAAATCACCAGGATGGCCAAGATGCCGACGATGGTCCACCACTGGCCGCTCATGAAGGTGATGGGCTTGGCTTTGGTGGGGTAGCCGGCTTCTTTCAAAGCGCCCGAAACTGCCTTCTTGAATTCGCCGTCTTTCTTCTTGGCTTCATCGGCGGGCAAGCCCTTGGAGGTGTAGCCCTCGATCACCTTGTCGCCGATGCTGATCTTGGCGGGGCCGGTTCCCACGATGTTGTCGTAGCTCACCGAGCTGCCAGCCAACACTTGTTTGGCGATGTCGCACGAGCTGGTGAACTTCACTGTGCCGGTCGGGTTGAATTGGAACGAGCATTCGTTCGGGTCGGCCGTCACGGTGACTTTGTTCTTCGCTTGCGCCGCCGCGAGTTCAGGGTTGGCGGCTTCGGCCAAGGCCTTGAACAGCGGGAAGAAGGTGAGCGCAGCGATCAGGCAGCCCGCCATGATGATGGGCTTGCGGCCAATCTTGTCTGACAGCGTGCCGAAGATGATGAAAAACGGCGTGCCGATGATCAGCGACACCGCGATCAAAACGTTGGCGGTGGGGCCGTCCACCTTGAGCGATTGCGTCAGGAAAAACAGCGCGTAGAACTGGCCGGTGTACCAAACCACGGCCTGACCGGCGGTCAGGCCCACCAGCGCCAAGATCACGATCTTCAGATTTTTCCACTGGCCGAAAGACTCGGTCAACGGTGCCTTGGAAGTTTTGCCTTCTTCCTTCATTTTCTTGAAGGCGGGCGACTCGTTCATGCTCAGGCGGATGTACACGCTGACGGCCAGCAACAGTATCGACACCAGGAAAGGCACACGCCAGCCCCAGTCGGCAAATGCCTCTTCACCAATGATGGTGCGGGTGCCCAAAATCACCATCAGTGACAGGAACAAACCCAGCGTGGCAGTGGTCTGGATCCACGAGGTGAAGGCGCCGCGCTTGTCGTGTGGCGCGTGTTCTGCCACATAGGTGGCCGCACCGCCGTATTCACCGCCCAAGGCCAAGCCTTGCAGCAGGCGCAGCGCGATCAAGATGACAGGAGCCGCCACGCCAATGGCGGTGTAGTTGGGAAGCATGCCGACGATGAAAGTCGACAAACCCATGATGAGAATGGTTACCAAGAAGGTGTACTTGCGGCCAATCATGTCGCCCAAACGGCCAAAGAAAATGGCACCGAATGGCCGCACGATGAAGCCGGCGGCAAACGCCAGCAGCGCAAAAATGAAGGCCGAACCAGCGTCCAGGCCAGTGAAAAACTGCTTGGCGATGATGGGGGCGAGTGAGCCGTACAAATAGAAGTCGTACCACTCGAAAACGGTGCCCAAACTGGACGCGAAGATGACCTTCTTTTCCTCGCCGGTCATCGGGTTGTCGCCTCGAATTTTCAGTTTCGATGCGGCTTTGTTGGCTGCAAGTGTTGCCATGGTCTGTGTCTCCTGAAATGGAACGCCACCCTCGATGGCGCTTGGACACGATCATCTATGCGGGCTCTGACCCAGGTCTGACGCCGCGCTGAACGAAGACTGACGCGGCTGGTAAAAACCCGCACTTGAGTTTTCTCGATGTGAGAAATACGCGCAAATCACACACCGAAAACACGCGCCGCAGACATGCGCCGCAAACGCGGCCGCAGTTTCTGTCGGGTCCAAATACCTGAGTTCGGACTCCGCCGCTCAGGCTCGGCGAACACCCGGCGGTGCCACGCCTGCAGCATCCCAAGACGGCGTGTCGAACCACGCACCGCCGGTGATGAAGTCGCGCAGCATCGGCAGCGCATCCAAACCCCAGAACATGCGGCCGTCGACCACCAGGCTCGGCACGCCAAAAACGCTTGACGCAATGGCCTGCTCGGTGGCGTCTTTCAGCGCTTGTTTCACGTCGGCGTTCGCCGGGTTTCGTGACGGGGTCATGTGCGGGCTCAGTTCTGCGGTGAGTTGCGCCAAGCGTGCGGGGTCGTTGGCGTTGGCCCCGCCGCCGCGCCACACATGTCGCAGCACTTGTTCGCAGACATGGCGGTTGGGCGAGCCGCCCGGTGCGGCGCAGGCCAGTGCCAGTCGCAGCAGCGCCAGCGGGTTGAACGGATGCTCGGCAGGTGTTTGCAGCGGGATGCCGTGTTGGTGTGCCAGCCACTGCACCTGCCTGAACGTCCAGGCGCGTTTGGGTTCGATCTCGGCGGGGCCTTTTTGGCCGTGTTGCGCCAGCATGCCGGCAAACAACACCGGCCGGTAGCTCACGCTGTAACTCAAGCCCTGCAGCGCCTCGGGCAAACGCTCAAACGCCAAGTAGGCGTACGGGCTGATGGGATCGAAATAAAAGTCGATGTGGGTCATGAGGAAGCACTCGGCTCAGGCTTGAAAAGAAGGCGTCTTTCCTCGAGTTGCTTGCAGACGTCGAGCTTGGTCGTGTTGTCCAGCTGTGACCACGTGCCGATTTCTGCGAGCGTGCGCAAACAGCCCTCGCACCAGCCGGTGTTCGCGTCGATGCGGCAGACCTTGGTGCAAGGGCTGGGTACGGCGTCGCGTTCTCGGCCTTGATCTTGATCAAGCATGGGCAACAGTCTGCGCGCGCTTGGCCAACAAGGCATTGCCCGTGCGCGATACCGGTTTTCTGCCCAGAACATTTGAGATGAAGGCGGCCGCGTCGATCAGCTTGTGCATGTCCACACCGGTGTGGATGCCCAAGCCGTTCAACATGAACAACACGTCTTCCGTGCCCACGTTGCCGGTAGCGCCTTTGGCATACGGGCAGCCGCCCAAACCGGCCACGCTGGCATCGAAGGTGTGAATGCCCATTTGCAGGCAGGCGTAAACATTGGCCAGCGCTTGGCCGTAGGTGTCGTGGAAATGACCGCTGACCTCGCTCACCGGGTAGTGCTTGAGCGCGCGCTCCATGCCCGCTTGCACCTTCAGCGGCGTGCCCACGCCGATGGTGTCGGCGATGCCAACGTGATCCACGCCGATGCCTTTGAGCATCACGATCACGCGTTCGACTTCATCGGCCGAAACTTCGCCCTGATACGGGCAACCGAAGGCGCACGACACCGCCGAGCGCACCTTGATGCCTGCTTCGTGCGCGGCCACCACCACCGGCCGAAAACGCTCGATGCTTTCTTCGATGCTGCAATTGATGTTGCGTTGGCTGAAGGCCTCAGAGGCCGCCGCAAACACCACAATTTCATGCGGGCGCTTTGCCGGCGGCAGCGCCACTGCGGCTTCCAGGCCCTTAAGGTTGGGCGTGAGCACCGAGTAGCGAACACCTGCCTGACGTTGGACGGCGTTCATCACGTCGGCGTTGTCGGCCATTTGCGGCACCCATTTCGGGCTGACAAAACTGGTGGCTTCAATCTCCCGCAAACCGGCGACTTGCAGCAGATGAATCAGCGCAACCTTTTGCTGCGTGCTCACAGGCTGCGATTCATTTTGCAAACCGTCGCGCGGGCCGACTTCAACGAGGGTGACTTGGTTGGGGATCATGTCAGTTTCACTTTCAAGCAAGGCTCAGCAACTCGCCGCCCTCTTTGACTTGATCTCCGACGCCGTACAAAAGTTCGGCCACCACACCATCACGCGGCGAGTTGATGGTGTGCTCCATTTTCATGGCTTCCATCACCGCCAGTGCCTGGCCTTGCTTGACGGCTTGACCCGGTTGCGCGAGGAAGGCAATCACTTTACCCGGCATGGGCGCCGTCAGCCTGCCGCCGCTGCTGGCGGCTTCCAAAGCCTGCGCCATGGCGCGCGCGGTGGGGTCGATAAGGTGCAGCGCGGCAGAGGCGTCGTCGCTTAAGACCGTGAAGTGGTCGTGCTGTGTGTAAACCGAAAGCGTGCTGCGTTGGCCCCCCACGGCCACTTCAAAAACCGTGTCGCTGCGTGGCGTGAAAGTCATGGCCAAACGTTGCTCGCCTTGCTGCTCGCCCTGCTGCTCGCCTTGTCGTTTAGCCATCAGCAAATGCATCTCGCCTTCTTTGCTGCGCGACAAACGAATCACGTGGTGTTCGCCGCCGGCTTCCACATCAAACCGCCGCACGGCTGTGCCCGCCAAACGCCAGCCATCGCGCTTCGACCAAGGGTCTGCGGTTTGCGTGGCGGCCTCTTGCGTCAGCGTGTGCGCCACCAGGCCGGCAACGGCAAGTTCGAAGCCAAGAGGCGGGGCGTTGAACAGTGCAGGGCGCTCGCGTTCGATCAGCGCGGTGTCCAAGTCGGCGTGGGCAAATGACGCGCTGCGCACCACGCGGCGCAGGAAAGCCACGTTGGTGTGCAGGCCCACCAGATGGGTCTGACTCAGCGCAACTTCCATGCGCGCGAGCGCTTGTTTCCGGTCCACACCCCAGACGATGAGTTTGGCAATCATCGAGTCGTAATACGGTGAGACCTCGTCGCCTTGCGCAAAGCCAGAATCGACGCGAACCGCAGCCGCATCAAGCAAGCCTTCACTGCTGGCATTGCGTCTGAACGCCACATGCTCAGGCCAGCGCGCCACTTGCAGGCTGCCGGTGGCGGGCAGGAATTGCGCGTCGGGGTTTTCGGCGCAGATGCGCGCTTCGATGGCGTGGCCGCGAATTTGTAGTTCATGTTGTTTCAGCGGCATGGGCTGGCCACTGGCCACCCGCAATTGCCACTCCACCAAGTCGAGCCCGGTGATGGCTTCGGTCACGGGATGCTCCACTTGCAGGCGCGTGTTCATCTCCATGAAATAGAAGCGCAAGTCGCCGTCAGCCTGCGGCTCGACGATGAATTCGACCGTGCCTGCGCCCACATAACCCACGGCTTTGGCGGCGGCCACGGCGGCTGCGCCCATGTCAGCTCGGCGTGCCTCGCTCAGGCCGGGCGCGGGTGCTTCTTCCAATACTTTTTGGTGGCGGCGTTGCACCGAGCAGTCGCGCTCAAACAGGTAAACCACATCGCCCTGCGTGTCGCCAAACACTTGAATTTCAATGTGACGCGGTCTGGTGACGTAGCGCTCGATCAGCACCGCGTCGTCGCCAAAGCTGTTGATGGCCTCGCGCTTGCAAGACGCCAGGGCCGCGTCAAATTCGCCTGCGTTGTCGACGCTGCGCATGCCCTTGCCACCGCCACCCGCACTGGCTTTGATGAGCACGGGGTAGCCAATGCGATCGGCCTCGCGCTTGAGCAGGGCAGGATCTTGGTCGCCGCCGTGATAGCCCGGCACCAGTGGCACGTTGGCGCGCTCCATGAGCTGCTTGGCTTCTGCCTTCAAGCCCATGGCTTTGAGCGCCGCCGGCGGTGGTCCGATGAAGACCAAACCCGCTTCGGCGCAGGCCTGCGCAAACTCGGCGTTTTCGCTCAAAAAACCGTAGCCGGGGTGAATGGCCTGCGCGCCGGTGGCCAGGGCGGCAGCAATGACGCGGTCACCGCGCAAATAACTTTCTTTCGGCGACGCAGCGCCGATGTGCACCGACTCGTCGCATGCCAAAACGTGTTTGGCGTGGGTGTCGGCGTCAGAAAAAACGGCGACCGTTCGCACGCCCATCTTGCGCGCGGTGGCGGCCACGCGGCACGCAATTTCTCCGCGATTGGCAATCAGGATTTTTTTGAACATGATTTTTTACCTGACTCTTTGAAATTGAAATTCGCCGGCGAAAAATGTGACTGGCCGGTTACTGCCGACCGGCCTCTAGGGGAGCGCCTGCCGCGCGCGATGACATTTTTCGCAGCAGGCTTTTGAACAACTTTGCAAACTTCCATATCAGCACGATCATCACCACCAGCGCCAGAGCCAGCACCGCAAAAAACGCCATCGGGTGCATCCACGACAGCCACAGCGCAGCAGGCACGGCGGCGTCACCCGCCAATGACAGGCCGATGTTGGAAAACGGCTCGGGTGATGTGTTCACCGCCGCGCGTGTGGTGGTCTTGGCCACGTGGCTGGTAGCGGCCAGGCTGCCGCCGAGCAGCGCCGCCACCATGGCCCAGGTGCTTTGATCGGCCCCGAACACACCCGCGGCCAAGGCAGCGCCCGCAGGAATGCGAACCACGGTGTGCACCACATCCCACAGGGTGTCGATGCCCGGAATTTTGTCGGCGAAAAATTCCATCAGCAGCATCAGGCCGCTGCCGCCCAACATGGCCGGGTGTTGCAGCACTTTCAGGCCCGCGGGCAAATCGACCCAACCCAAAAAGCCGGCAAGGCCAGTCAGAAAAATCACCAGGTAAAGCCGCAGGCCGCTGGCCCAGCCCAGGCCCGCTGCAATGGCCAATAAATGCGATGTGTCCACGCTGCTGAATCCTTGCTGCTTGTGGTTGTCTGTGTTCGTGTTCCACCGTCTGCGCGTCAAGCCAACCAGGACGGTGGGCGCTTTTGCAGAAACGACTGGATGCCTTCTTTGCCTTCTGCGCTGGCGCGAATATCGGCAATTCGGCGGGCGGTCTCGGCGCGAAGATCGTCGCTGATTCCCAGGCCCGCGACATCTTGCACCAAGGCTTTGCAAGCGCGCGTGGCAAGTGGCCCGTTGGCCACCAAGGCGCTCACGATTTCACCCACTTTGGCATCGATGGCGTCAGCCGCGCACACCTCGTGCACCAAGCCCATGGAGCGCGCCTGTGAAGCGCTGAAGCGCTCGGCGGTGATGAAGTAGCGCCGCGCGGCCTGCTCGCCCATGGCTCGGATCACATAGGGGCTGATGGTGGCGGGCAGCAAACCCAGGCGCGCCTCGCTCAAGCAAAAGTTCATGCTGTCAGCTGCCACCACCACGTCGCACACTGCTGCCAGACCGACGCCGCCGGCATAGCAGTCACCTTGCAGCCGACCGACGATGGGCACGGGGCAGCGGTAAACGGCCCACAGCATGTCAGCGAGTGATTGCGCGTCGGCTCGGTTTTGTTCCCAACTGAAGTCGGCCATGCTGCGCATCCACGACAGGTCGGCTCCGGCGCAAAACGCTTTGCCGTGACCGCCCAGCACGATGGCGCGCAGGTCAGTGTCCAGCGCGAGTTGCTGGAAGGTGCTGGTCAACTCGGCAATCACCTGCTCGTTGAAGGCGTTGCGCACCTCCGGGCGGTTCAGGTAAACGCGGGCCACATGGCCGCCCTGTTGCACATCCAAATTGGTGGTGGTCATGGCGCGTTGCTCAGAGATTGCGCTGCGCGGCGTTGTTCGGCGTCGCAGGGATTTTCGAAGGTGATGTGGATGCTGTCCATGGGGGTGTGTCCCTTCGCGTTCGACGCGCTCAGTGGCGCCAAGCGCGCAGCCCGCGCAGGTCTTCAAACGCGTTGAAATCGCGGTCGCGATGCAGCAGGGTGTAGCCGCGTTCGATGCAAAAAGTGGCCACGAGCACGTCGATGCTGCTGCGCACTGTGATGCCTACTGCTCTGAGGCTGCGAAAGTGTTGTGCCGCGCGTTCCGCAAAAGCCACTCCACCGGTTTCCTCCAAAGTCATCGACAGCATCAGTGTTTGGGCCTGGAGATAGTCGCGCTCATTGCGAAAGCCACGCAATACTTCATACAACACCAAGTCGGGCACCACCACAACCCCTTCACCTCGTGCCAATAGCTCGCGCAATGTGGCGCGCTGAGGTGTGTCAGCCGCATTGAAAAAATCTATCCACACTCCGGAATCGACGACGATCATTTGCGAGGTCTTGGCGACTTTGCGGGTTTTGCAGCGGCTTTGTAGGCCACTTTCGGTTCATTCACCACATGATTTGGGTTCAGTGCCGCGCCGGTGTGCGGCGTGCGCATCGTGTCTTGCGGCGGTGCGTCTTCAGCGTCACCATCCCAACGCAGCTTGCCTTCCCATTTCAGAATTTCGCGATAAGCCGCTTGCCGCGCGAGCAGTTTCAAACCCGCCTCGACTGCGTCTTTCTTGGTTTTGAAGGGGCCCGCCTTCATGGCTGCATCCAGCGTGGCGTCGTCTATGTCGATGTTGGTGCGCATAATGTGTATTATGTTTATTAAAGATACACAATATACATCACATTCTAAAAATCCCAAACTTCGCATCAGGTATCGGTGCGTTCAGGCTGGCGCTGATGGCCAGGGCCAAGACGCGGCGGGTGTCGGCGGGGGCGATGACGCCGTCGTCCCACAGCCTGGCGCTGGCGTAATAAGGGTGCGACTGATGGCCAAACTGGTCGAGCGTGGGTTGCTTGAAGGCTTGTTCTTCTTCCGCGCTCCAGCTGCCACCTTTGGCTTCAATGGCGTCGCGCTTGACGGTGGCCAGCACGCTGGCGGCCTGCTCTCCGCCCATCACGCAAATGCGCGCGTTGGGCCACATCCATAAAAAGCGCGGGCTGTAGGCGCGACCGCACATGCCGTAGTTGCCGGCGCCGTAGCTGCCGCCAATGATCACGGTGAACTTCGGCACGTTGGCGGTGGAAACCGCCGTGACCATCTTGGCGCCGTGTTTGGCGATGCCTTCGGCCTCGTACTTTTGGCCGACCATGAAGCCCGCGATGTTCTGCAAAAACACCAGCGGAATCTTGCGTTGGCAGCAAAGCTCGATGAAATGCGCGCCTTTCAGCGCCGACTCTGAAAACAACACGCCGTTGTTGGCCACGATGCCCACGGGCATGCCTTCGATGTGCGCAAAACCGGTGACCAAAGTCGGGCCGTAACGCGCCTTGAACTCGTCAAATTCCGAGCCGTCCACCAAGCGGGCGATGACCTCGTGCACGTCGTAAGGTTTGCGGGTGTCGGCCGGGATCACGCCGTTCAATTCGGCCGCATCGAAGAGTGGCGCGCGCGCTGGCACGGTGCGCAGGCCGATGTCTTTGCGCCAATTCAAATTGGCGACTGCCGCACGCGCAATGGCCAGCGCGTGGGTGTCGTTCAGGGCCAAATGGTCGGCCACACCCGACAGGCGCGTGTGCACATCGCCGCCGCCCAAGTCTTCTGCGCTGACCACCTCGCCAGTGGCCGCTTTCACCAGCGGCGGGCCTGCCAAAAATATCGTGCCCTGATTTTTGACAATGATCGATTCGTCGCTCATCGCGGGCATGTAGGCACCGCCTGCAGTGCACGAGCCCATGACCACCGCAATTTGCGGTATGCCCAGCGCGCTCATGTTGGCCTGGTTGAAAAAGATGCGGCCGAAGTGTTCGCGGTCCGGGAACACTTCGTCTTGATTTGGCAAATTCGCGCCGCCCGAGTCGACCAGGTAAATGCAGGGCAAGCGGTTTTGCTGCGCAATTTCCTGAGAGCGCAAATGCTTTTTTACCGTCATCGGGAAATAGGTGCCGCCCTTCACCGTGGCGTCGTTGCATACGACCATGCAGTCCACACCGCTGACGCGCCCCACGCCGGCAATCAGGCCTGCACCGGGGGCGGCGTTGTCGTTCATGTTCAGCGAGGCCAGGGCCGATATTTCCAGGAACGGCGTGTCGGGGTCCAGCAGCATGGCCACGCGGTCACGCGGCAGTAATTTGCCCCGCGCCACATGCTTGGCGCGTGGGCCATCGCCGCCACCCAGAGCCAATTTGGCGAGCGTGGCATTCAGGTCGTCGATGGCCACTTGCATGGCTGCCGCATTGGCCTTGAAGTCTTCGGAGCGAGGGCTCAGCTTGGAGGCAAGAACTGGCATGGAGTCTCCGATTGCGGTGCGGTTGGCGCCTTGGTTTGCACTTGCTGGTGACGCAAGCGCAGGTGTCTTGGGTTGACGTATACGTCAATTGTAGGGATGCACATCCACCCGAGGCAGCCGCACTTTTTGCGGTCTTTTCCGCTGCTGCGTCGGCGTTTTTGCTGCTACTTCCTGGCTTTGTCTGCCACCGGCCCGTCGGCCGCTTTCCAAGCCGTGAAGCCGCCCTCGATGTGCGAGACGCGCGTCACGCCCATCTCTGTCAAAGTGCGTGCCGCCAAGGCAGAGCGCCATCCAGCGGCGCAGAACAGAACAAAGTCTTTGTCTTGTGCAAATACTTCGCGGTGATAGGGCGAGGTCGGGTCGAACCAAAACTCCAACATGCCGCGCGGCGCATGCACCGCGCCAGGAATCACGCCTTCGCGTTCCAGTTCCCGCACATCGCGCACGTCCACGAACACCACATCGCCTTGGGCGTGCAGCGCGCGTGCGGCGTCCACTGAATGGGTGACGACGAGCTGCATCGCCTCGTCGACCAACGCCTGAACGGTTTTCATCAAAAGGGTCCTTTTTCCAGCCAGCGCTCGATTTGCGGGCGACGGTCATTGCCCCAAAAGGGTTCGCCGTCGACCATGAAAAACGGGGCACCGAAGACGCCGGCGGCAATGGCGGCGTCGTTCTCGGTTTTCAGCTTGAGCTTCCATTCGGCGCTGCCCCAAATGGCCTCGGCGGCCGACGCGTCCAAGCCAAATTCAAAGGCCAGGCCTTGCAGCGCCTCGGTGTTGCCGAGATTCACACCGCGCGCAAAGTAAGCGCGCAAGCAGTGCCGCGCCCATTGGCTGGCGCTGGTGGCGCTTTTGCTTTGCAGGCACCAAAAAACGCGCGCGGCGTTTTGAGTGGGTATCGGAAAGACTTCAGGCATCTTCAGCGGCACGCCCGCAAAACGGGCCGTGCGCTCGAAATCGCGCAGCGAATACTCGCGCTTGATGGGGTGCGCCACCGGTGGTTTGAGCTCGGCCGCGGCGAACGTGGCGCCCAACAAAATGGCTTTCCAACGCACCGTGCGGCCGTGGCGCGCCGCGGTGGCTTCGATCCATTCAGACGCGACGTAGGAATACGGCGAGGAGAAGTCGAAGTAAAAGTCGATGGGCGAGCCGGGTGCGTTGATCGAGGTGTTCATCAGGCGTGTTTTCAGAAAAGCCGAGGCTACTGCGAAGCACGCACGTCGCCGTGCGCACTTTCCCCAAGAGGCATCCCTTGCGGGTACAAGCCGAGCAGCACGTCGCTCACTGCTTGAGTGACGATGGGCAGCAGCGCCGCAGCCGTCATGGCTTGTGATGCTTGCGCGTCCTCGCTTTTGCGCTCGCTGTTTGGTGACTCGTCCCCGCCTGGCGCCGCATCGCCGTTTGGCGCCGCATCCATGCCTGGCAGCGCATCGCGTTCGCGCCACACCGCGTCCAAAGCCTCGCGATGCCGCGCCAGCGCCAGTTGCGTCGCCTCACGCCAATGGGCGGGCGACTCGCCCTGCGCCCACTCGCCTCGGCCGCGCCCGAAGTGAGCCACGGCCAAGTAGCGAAGCAGCGCGGCCTCAAGGATTTGGTCCAACGCCTGCGCGTTCCAGCTCAGCCACGACTGGCGGCTGCCGCGAACCAAATTCACGCAGCGCGCCAAGCCCGCAGCGCCCAATGCGCCGATCAAGCCGCCGGCCAACAGACCGCCACCCAGCGTCAGCCCGCCACTCAGAACATCGGCCTTCAGCCCGACCAAAGCGCCGCTGACCATGCCGCCCCACAACGCCGCCTTGCTTTCGTCCATGCGCAGACGCAGCTCGAAATGGGTGGCCAAGCGCGTCAGGATTTCGCCCTGCGCTTTGCCCTCCAAGCCGTGCAGCTGGATCAAGGCCGTGGTGTTGGCGCGCACCTCGAGGTCAAGGTGTTCGGCCAAGGCGCGCTGCGCGGTGGCGGCGGGTGTTTGGTTCGCGGCATCCAAAGCCACAGACGCGCCGATCAACTTGCCCACGGACGTGCCCACCGACGCGCCCAGTTGCCTCAGACGCGACCGCGCGCCTCCGGCCTCGGGCAGTGTTTGGGTGGCGGTGGCCAACCGCGCCACGCTGTCAGCCAGCGACTTCATCGCGGCACGGAATGTGTGCAGCTTGGCGTCTTGCCACGCATCTCGCAGGCGCGACATCAAAGCCCGCCGCTGTTGCGGCAGCACGTCTTCGATGGCCCGCAGCAAGCTGCCTTCTTGCACCCAGCAGCGCGCAAACGCGTCCATCGGCAGCACGGCTTTTACATGCGCAAAGCGGGCCAAATGGGTTTGCCAAAGCCGTATCTCGTCGGCCTCGAAAGCGCCGTCGCGCGGGGCGCCCAATTGATTGAGCAGCACGATCACCGGTTTGCCCGTCCAGCCCAGCAATTCCATCTCGGGTTGCACATAGCCTGCGGCTTCGGGCGACTCTGAGGCGTTCACCAGATACAGCAACACATCGGCCTCATCGCGCACATTGCGCATGGCCTGTTGGCTGGACCAGAAGGCGCGGTCGCGCCAGCGGTCCCAGACCTCGCTCATGAACCAACCGAGCGGATTGCCGCTTGATTTCAAGCGCTTTACCAAGCGCACGCTGTCGCCAAAACCGGGTGTGTCCCAGAGCTTGAGTTGCTCGCCCTGAGCACTCTCCAACAAAGTGAACACGTCGGCAAATTCGGTGACGTGCGGTGCGTCGCGCACCGTACCGACATCCCGCCCAAGCAGCGTGCGGGCGAGCGTGGTTTTGCCGGCGTTGGTGTGCGAGACCAGGCTGAGCGCAATCGATTTGGGATCGGCATTCCCGGTCGCGTTCATGGCGGCAATCTGCCAAGCGACGTTTTTATCGCCACCAAAAAATCGCGCTCTGCAATTTTCAAATCAACTTGCTCCAGGTTCACAAACACGGGCACGGTGGCCAGCGTGCTGGCCCATGCGCGCCATGCATCGCGACGCTGTTTCAAGCGCTGCGGCGCATCTGCAAACCGACGCTGAAATGCAGCCTCGTCAATGACCACCACCGTGCTCACAGCGGCCGCAAGCTGGCGCGCGAAACGACCTTGGGTTTCCGCTTCGGGCGTGGCGGACAAGTCAAACAAGGCCACCGCCAGGGTGGTGTCAGTGACGAGGGTAGTGTCAGTGACCAAGCCGTTGCCGGCGGGCGCGCCGCCCCGGCCTTCGCCGGGGTTTGCCTCCTCTGCGCCATACGCCAGCGTGGGTGCGATTTGCACCTCAGTGTCCGGCCCCAGTGCGGCCGCCAACACGGCGCGCAAACCGGTGGCAGCCTGCTCGTTGGGTGTGCTGGCGTAGGGACGCACGGTGACCACAGCTCGCCGCCCGCTGTGTTGCCGCAGCAAACGCGCGAAGTATTCGTCGTCCAGCGGCAGTGTGAAGTGGCCCGCCAGCCAGCGCAGCCGCAGCGCGCTCCAAACGGCCAAAACCAGGCGCGGCACGATCACAAAAGCCATCAGCGTGACGGCGTAGAGGTGTATCCAAGGGGCGCCCGATGCGCCGCCGCCGGTGGGTGCAACTTTGGGCGCAACGTGGGATGCGAAGTGTGTGGCGCGAAGCGCCTCGAAGGCCGCCAAACTCGGCAACTCGATGTTTGCCAATGCCGCCGCAGGCGACAGCAAAAATGACAAGCCCGCGTGTGCGGTTTGCGCCGACAAGAACGTGCTTTCCCAAGTTGCGCTGTAGTCCAGAACCAGCCCGCGCAGGTACATGCCGACGATCAATCCCAAGGCCAATGCGGCCGATCCGGCGTGCAGCAACATTGCGGCGCGCTTGGCCGCCAGCGGCGCGATGCGCGGCGTCCACAGAGCGGCAAACGCTTGCAGCGCAGGCCCGCTGTTCAGGTTGTTGACGGCCAATCTGCTCGGGGCGCCATGGCCCCATTGAACGACCTTTTGCGCCAGCCCCGCCAACCCCGTCAACGCCCCTGTGCGAGGCTCGCTTTGCACCCAACCGCGCGCCCATTGGGTCAGTAGCAGCACGTAAATCACTGCATTCCAAAGCACCACAGCCCACAACGGGGGTGCCAGCAAGTTGATGCGTTGTGCGCTGCCAATGCTGTCGGCCGTCAAGCCCAGCGCGAAAGCGCCTGCCACGACGAGCACCAGCGCGGGCCAGGTTTTGGGCTGCAGCGCGAGCCACTTTGCCGCGGCCGCCTCGCGCGGCAGCAAACGCTGCATGGCGTGGTGGGCGCGCTGAGCGATGTAGCTTTTATTGGCTGCATCGGTGGGCGGATCGGTGGGCAGATCAGCCCGCGCACCCGCGGCTTTTTTTGCTTTTTTGGCGGGGCTGCTGTCGTCGGCTCCTGTCTCGCTGTTCACCACGCGCGTGGCCCACGCGCTGTCGTCGGCAGTCCAGTTGCCGCTGGCGGGTTGTGCCGTCTCAAACGCTTGCAGCAGCGTGACTTCGAGGGCTGATTGCTCGTTCATCCGCGAATTGTGGGCGCTGTGAGGGGCACTTTTTCAGACGTTTAGCAGGGTGTTTTTTTGAACGTGCTTCGCAGTCGGGCGTGGCCGCTTTCTAGGCTACTTTTTAGGCACCCTTTTAGGCTCCTGGTCCAGCCAATGAGCCAGTTCGACAAAGTCGGCCGCCACGATGTCGAAGCGGTCGTCTGGCAATGCGTCGGCAGGCGGTTTGCCGCCGGGGTTGGGCCCGTGCTCCAACGGCCGCGGCACGTAAGCGGTGCGCAAACCGGTGTTCTGCGCGGCGCGCAAATCGCTTGGGTGCGCCGCCACCATCAGCACCTGCGCAGGCTCCAGGCCCAGCAACTGGACCGCCATCTCGTACACCGCCGGGTGCGGTTTGTACTGCCGCGCCAGCTCGGATGACAGCACGCAGTCCCAAGGCAGGCGCGCGTGTTTGGCCATGTTCACCAGCAACGCGACGTTGCCGTTGGACAGCGTCGAGATGACAAAACGTGACTTCAGCAGACGCAGCCCACGCAAGGTGTCGGGCCACGGGTTGAGGCGGTGCCATACCAAATTCAAATGCGCCCGCTCGACCTCGCTCAAAGACTCCAAACCAAATTGCGGCAGCAAGCTGTCCAGAATTTCGCGGTGCAAGACGTCGATGTTGGCCCACGGCGTGCTGCCGTCGGCCCTCGGTGCTGTGGCTCTGGCCATGGCCGGCACATAGCCCGCCCGCCAAGCGTCGGCGAAAGCGGCCCAGTCGATTTCAGGCAACTCGTTCTTCGCCGATTTCGCTTTGGAAATTGCCTGCCCTTCAGCAACGATGGAACCGCGCCAGTCGACCACCGTGCCGAACACGTCGAACACCAGGGCGCGAATTTGAGCGGGGTCGAATGAAGTCATGAAGCTGCCTGGAAGTCGGAAGCGGCGAGTGTGCTGCATTCACCCACCCGTCCTTCAGTTCAGTCGAACGTTCATGTCCGCGTGCCAGGCACAAGACCAAGGTTCTGGTGTCGGTTCAGATCCGATGCGATCGGCATGAAAGGTGAGCTGGCAGGCCCCGTCGGCATGCAGATCTGGTTGCGGCGATGTTTGCGCTCGCAAGCTGCTGCGCAGGCTTTCGGCGCCGCCGTGCATCGCCACAAATCGCGTGAAGCTCAGCTTGACTGGCGCGGCGCTGTCGCGGTGCGGACCCTGAGGCGCGCCAACGGCTGCACCGGGAAGCGCACCGCGTGTGTCAATCAATGGAGCCGTACTTGCCATGACTGCATACGCAGGCTCGGCGGGACAAACGGCTCAATCCTTTGCGCTGAAGCGCTAAAAAGGCAAGACCTTCAGATTGAACAGACGCTCGGTCAGCCACACCGCCGCCAGCGCGGCGATCAGCAGGGAACCCACCACGCGCACGCCCTGGCGGTAGAACGATGTGCGGCGCAGCGCAAAAGTCAGCGGTAAAAACACCGCCACGATTGCGAGTTGGCCAATCTCCACTCCAATGTTGAAGCCCACCAGCGCCAGCGCCAGCGCCGCTTGCGGCAAGCCCAAATCGGCCAGCACGCTGGCAAAACCAAAGCCGTGGATCAGGCCAAACGCGAAGGCCACCGCCCAACGTCGGCCCTGGAACATCGGAAACACGTTGTTCAGCGCCGCCAGCACCACAGAGGCCGCAATCGCCGACTCGACCGCCCGCGACGGCAGCGTCACATACCCCAGCGTGGCCAGCGACAACGTGATGGAGTGCGCCACGGTGAAGGCCGTGACGATGCGCAGCACATCAAAAAATGCGGCGCGAAAGCCTTCCACCGGCAGCCAGCGCGCCACCGGCTTGGGCTGCCATATCAACACCGCCGGCAACAGCAGCGACAACAAAAACAGGATGTGGTCAAAGCCTATCCAGATGTGCCACACGCCTTCTTGAGCGTAGTCAAAAAATTGCCGCCAGCGGCTGGATTCACTGAGCACAAAAGTTTGCTGTGGTGCTTGTGGGCCCAGCACGGCGGTGCGGGTGCTTGCGTTCTTGCCACTGCCCACGGTCAAGCTGAGCAGGCCGCGGTGCTGAGGGTCGATGTCAGCAAACAACCGGTAGTCAACCTTCAAACCCGTCACGGCGCCTTGGCTGCTGGGGCAGGTGAATTGCAATGGCATCACGGTATAGGCACCGTCGGTGTGGCCGTCGATGGCCTGCGCGCCAACTTGCATCGTGCACGCTGCGCCTTCCGGGGCGCTGGCCTCCACCACAACGCGCACATTCAGGCGCGCCTGTGCGTAAGCCGCGATGTCGGCGTGCCGCGCTCGCACCTCGCCCCAGGTGATGTCGCCGTCACCGTTGGCGTCCAAGCCCAGCGCGAAGTCGAGATCGCGCAGGGCAATGTCCCATTGGCCGGTGACGGCACTGCCGTTCACAGACAAGTTCAAGTAGCTGTCTGACGGCTTGTGCGCTTGCGCCCAGGGCGCCGCAACGCTGCAGGCAAGCCACAGCGCTGCCTTGAAGGCGAGGCGAACGCCCATGCGCGTCATGACTTGCTGCCCGCGGGGCTGGACAACTGCGTCGCAAGCTTCTTCAGCGCCACACTGTCGATGCCCGACTGCGCCATCCACTTCAAAGCGGGCTCGGCGGCCGCGCTTTGCCTGGCGGCAACGGCGGCTTCAAGCAGGATGCGTGCGTCGGCCGGTTCGCGCTGTTCTGCAAAGTTTTCGCTGCCCAATTTGAGTGCATTGGCAGCGCCTGCGGTGCCGCCAAATGCGCGCACGTAGCGCGATTCTTCTTTGCGGTGTGTGGTGTCGCCGCGCAGGCGGGCGGCGTCAAAACGCGCACCGAGTTCGCGCGCCAGCGCCGCCGCATCGGGCGTGCCCAGTGCCTGAGCTGCCAAGGCTTGCCGCAGCAGCAGCACGTCGGCGCGACCACGGTCTTTCAGCAGCGCAGGCACTTCAGCGGCGCGGCCTTGGTCCAGCAAAAAATCGGCGTAGGCGCCCTGCAGATAAATGTCGCTGATGTTCAGCGCCAGGGCCTCGCGAAAGGCGGCCTCGGCCAGCGGATACGCGCCTCGGCGTTCCTCCGTTTCTGCCAGGCGCGTGAGCACCCACAAACGCTGCGAGGCCTGTGCCTTTTGCACGCTTGCCGGCAGTGTCGCGGCGTTTTGCAAGGCGCTGCGCAGCGAGGCGGCGGCCTGCGCGGCGCGGCCGGTGGTGGCATCGACCTGAGCCGTGCAGGCTGCGGCAATGAGTGCGGAGGTCAGCGGTGCCAGGGCGTCGCAACTGCGTCGCGCCTGCGTGTAGTTGGCTTGAACCATGTGGATGGCGGCACGCCACGACCAGGCCTCGGCGTTTTCCGGATCGTTCGCTAACGCGGCGTCCAGGTCCAGCAAAGCCTCCTCGAAACGGTGGTCGAATTGATGCAACACGGCGCGCAGCACACGCACTTCGGCAGGCGGTTCAGGCAATGCCCACCACGGCGCCAACGCGGCTTGGGCGTAACCGATGTAGCGCGGATCACCTTCTGCGGCGACGGCGTTGTAGTAAGCGCGCGCCAACCTCACCGAGGCGCCGATGTCTTGCGGTTGGCTGCGCCATGCGGCGCGCAGCTCCTGCAGTTCGCGCGCTCGCGGGTCGGTGCTGCGCGACGGCAAGCGCTCGAGAACCTGAGCGTCCGATGTCGGAACAAAGGGTGCTGCAAGCACCCAACCAGGGAACAGCGCGGTCAACCACGCTGTCGTCAGCAAAACAAAGAGAAAGCGGTAGGCAGGGCGCATGGTGGGGAAGATAAAAGAAACAAATCGGAGTGGCTGCGAATCGCCGCGAGCAAATGGTAGTGATCGAAACCGGCTCGGCAGTTCCCGTCAAAACCAGTGTTGCTTGCGCGGCAGCGAGCTTGAAAAAACAAATCAGCCGCTGCAGGCGCGAAGCCGAGCTTGCGTTTTGCGTGCTGCCCGTTGACGGATCAAGCCCGCAACGGATCAGGCTGACAAAGGCTCAAGCCCGCGGGATCGCGTAAGTGCCCACGGCATGTGCAACCGGTTCGGCCATGCCTTCTGAAAACAAAGTCACCTCGCCCACCGCCAAGGTTTTGCCAACTTTCATGAGCTTGCAAACGCCCAGGATGGCTTTGTTGGACGCGGGTTTTCTGAGGAAGTTGACGCTCAGGCTGGTGGTCACAGCCAGCGGCACGATGCCGATCTCGCCGAGGATGGCGACATACAGCGCGACGTCGGCGACAGCCATCATCACCGGGCCCGACACCGTTCCGCCGGGGCGCAACTCGTTGATGCCGATGGGCATGCGGATGGTGGCCGACATGTCGCCCACCGCGTCCACCGTGCAAGCGTTTTGCGGAAATTCAGATTTCAGAAACGCCGCTATTTCTGCCTTGCTGGGTTTGTTGGCCATGCTGTTTTATTCCTTGGTTTTCAAGTGCACTTCAAGTGCGCCAAACGCGCGGTGGTGGAGCATTCAGCTGCCACGCCTCGCGTCGCCATGCGGCCCAGATGGCCGTCATCAGCTGCATCAGCGGCTCGACGCGATGCGCCAAAGCGCGCAGCACGATGATGCCTTCGTGGGCCGAGGTGACACCGGCCGTTGGCCGCAAAGGGTGCGCATCGACCACGGCACGCGCGCTGTCGAGCAAGCTGTCGCGGCGCGGCGCTGGCAAGCTGCCACCCACCGCAAACCACATGCTGCCCATCACACGGCGCCCGGCCCAGCCGACTGCGCTGTTGAGCAAACCAGTATCGGTCGCGTCCATCACACCGCGCTCCAACCAACGGCCGGGAAACTCGATGCGCTGCGTGAAGCTGCCACGCTCGAACGCCAAATTCGAGGCCGGCAGGCCCAGCGCCAGCACGTCCCAACCCATCATTTCGGCACCACTTTGCAAGTTGAACTGCATGCGGTTTTCTGCAATGCAGCCGCTGTGTGCAATGGACTCCAGCGGCAGCCATTCCAGGCGCGCGCCATCGGCCACATCTGCGTGCAATGTTTGCAAGGCGCGCTCACCAGCGCTGCGATAAAAGCGTGTCGCGCCCGGTGTGGTGATGAGTGCGTGCGCGCCGTTTTCAAGCCGCGCATGAATGTTCAACACGTCACCGCCCACCACGCCGCCGGGTGGATGCACCAGCACGTGATGGCACACCGCGTCGCCCTCGGGATACAGGCTTTGCAGCACGCGCAGCGGGCCGTCGTGGCGGTCGTGGGCGATGGTGCGCTGGCGCGTGTCGGTCGGGTCGCGCCGATAGCGCAAATCAAGTTGGCCGTGCCATGCCATGGGCGGTGGAGGCACTGAGCCTGCGTGCTGTGAAGATCAAAATTTTAAGTGGGCCGCGTGAGGATGCGCGAAGTTCAGCCGACAGCGTTCAGCGGAATCACTTTGCCGGCCGACCCGCTTGCAGCGCCTGCTGAAGCCACATTTCCGCGATGCACTTCTTCTTCACCATGGCGCTTCAACAGCTCGAAAAGGCGCTTGCGGATCATCATGCCGGGGCGGTCGCTGTCCATCGAATATTCGACGCCTCGGCGACGGGTGTCGATGAGCGCGTCGGGGTCGGTCGATTCCAAAATGTCTTTGTCCTCGCGGGTGATGACCTCGTCGAAGTGAATCAGCATCTCAGCCGGGCAGTCGGCCTCGGTGTCGTTGCGAAACAGCCATTGGCACAGCTGCATGCTGCCGTCTGAGACGGGCGTGAAGCAATTGATGATGACGTGGCGCACGCCGCTGGGGTACTCGATGTCCAGCCGCCTGGAAAACGGAAGGTAGTAGGCGTTGCGCATGTGGCGGGTGGTCACCGGTTCGCTGGCGCCGCTGATGCGCTGAAAACGCTCAGGGTTGGTGGCGGCCACCACGGCCTCGGCGTAAAAGCCGCCTTCGGTCTCAACCAGCTCGTATTTGCTGGGCGCCGGTTGCGCGGCCACGCCGAAGGTGGCGCGGTGCACAAAGCTGAAGTGGGCGTTGTCGAAACTGTTTTCCAGAGCGCGCATCGGGCTGGTGTCCCAGCGCTCGTAAAACTGAAAAATGGTGCGCCAACCCGGCGCGCCAAATTCGGGGATGTCGGGGATTTCCGCGATGGGTGCATCGAGCGCCACCCAGGCGTAGCCGTAGCGCGCGGTGCAGTGGTAGGCAGGCGTGCAGTAGTCGGCTGGAATGACACGGTCTGCCGGGTACTGGGGGATGCGGACGACCCGGCCGGTGCGGTCGTAAGTCCAGCCGTGATACGCGCATTGCAGCTTGCCGCGCAGGTCGCCATCAACGGCGCACATGCCCTTGCTGAGCCTGGCGGTGCGGTGGCAACAGCGGTCTTTCAGTGCCGCCGGTTGGCTGTTTTCATCGAGGAAAAGCACGATGTTTTCGCCCAGCAATGTGAAGGGCTGCGGACCGTCGGTCAGGTGCGCAAGCGGCATCACCGCGTGCCAGAACTTGCGAAACACGGGTTGCTGGGTGGTCAACATGGAGTTACGGCCCGGTCAGGTTTTTTTGCAGACGATGCATTCGAGGAATGCATGGCGCGTGCCAAGTGACGGCTACGCTGGGGCTTGCCAAAAGTTGCGGTGCGGTGCCATGAGCTCGTCTTCCAGCTCAGCAAACGGGCCGACCACTTCAATCGGTTTTTGGCCGCGCGCCAGCAACTCTCGGCAGGGCAGGTCCAGCGTGGGGTTGTCGGCGTGCGCGCCGGTCAATGCCAGAAGCCGCGCTTCGCTGACGCCGTAAACAATGCGCCCCACGTGCGCCCAGTAGGTGGTGGCGGTGCACATGGCGCAGGGCTCGAAGGTGCTCACCAAAGTGCAGCGCCACAAGTAGGCGGCCGGATAAGCCAGGGAGGCTTGCCGCACCAGGGTGGCCTCCGCGTGGTGAACGCTGTCGATGTTGCCCTGCTCCGCCAGCACCGTCTCATGGTCGGGCGCCACCAACAGCGCACCAAATGGATGGCGGCCCATGGCCACGGCGCGAAGGGCCACGGCGTGCGCGCGGCGCAGCAGCGCAGTGAGTTGCTCTTGTGAGGGGGCGTGGTCTGCCTGCATCAAAGTCACGCCCCTTGACTGCCGCGGTGCGCCCATCCGGTGGTGCGCTTTTCAATTACAGAAAACAGCTCGTACATGCCCATGGCCATCGCGCCCACCACCAGCAAGCCGCTGAAGGCCAGGCCCATTTGCATCGAGCTGCCGGCCGATATCAACAAATAGCCGATGCCTTCATTGGCCGCCGTCATTTCGCTCACCGTGGTGCCCACGAACGCCAGCGTGATGGCCACTTTGAGCGACGCAAAAAAGTAGGGCATCGAGCGCGGCAGTCCGACCTTCACCAACACGTCCCAGCGCTTGGCCCCCAGCACGCGCAACACGTCTTCCAGCTCGGGCTCCAGGGTGGCCAAACCGGTGGCAATGTTGACCATGATGGGGAAGAACGAAATCAGAAAAGCGGTGAGGATGGCCGGCCCTGCGCCGATGCCGAACCACACCACCAAGATGGGCACGAAAGCCGCTTTCGGCAGGGCGTTGAAAGCGGTCATGAGCGGGTAAACCGCGGCGTAAGCCACGCGCGAGCTGCCGATCAAAAACCCGAGCAACACGCCCACCAGGATGGCCAGGCCGAAGCCCACCATCGTCACCCAGAACGTGCGCACCGCGTGGCCCCAAATGATGGCCGCGTGCTCGAGCGTGGCGGTCCAGATGCGAGATGGCGCGGGGAAGATGAAGTCCGACACGTTGAACACGCGGCACACCAGTTCCCACAACAAAATCACCGCGACCAGCAAGATCCATGGCGCCCAGCGTTCCATTTGTTTTTGATTCATTGCGTTTGCCATCCGGGGCTCGTTGTCAAGACTTCCGCACCGCGCCAATGTGGCTGCGCAGTTCGTGGACGATGTCGGTGAAGTGGGGCGTGTAGGTAAGTTCCAGGTCGCGGGGACGCGGCAAATCGATCTCGCGTTTCACCACAAAACGGCCGGGGCTCTTGCTCATGACGTAGACGGTGTCTGCCAAGAACACGCTTTCGCGAAGGTCGTGCGTCACCAGAATCACGTTGAACTTTTGGACGGTCCACAGGTCGCGCAAGATGCACCAGAGTTCTTCTTTCGTAAAGGCGTCGAGCGCGCCAAAGGGCTCGTCCAGCAGCAACATTTTGGGCTCGTGAACCAGGGCGCGGCAAATCGACGCGCGTTGCTGCATGCCACCCGACAGCTGCCACGGGAACTTGTCTTCGTAGCCGCCCAAGCCCACGGTTTGCAGCAGCTTGCAAGCGCGCTCACGGTATTCAGCGCGCTTGGCTTTGAACTGCGAGCGGTGCGGCTCCACAATTTCCAGCGGCAAAAGCACGTTGTCGACCGTGGTGCGCCAAGGCAACAACGACGGAGCCTGGAACGCCATGCCGCTGATTTTCAGCGGGCCGGTTACTGAGTTGCCGTCGATCTTGATACTGCCTTGGGACGGCATCTTCAAGCCGGTGGTGAGCTTCATGAAGGTCGACTTGCCGCAGCCCGAAGGGCCGACGATGGCAATGAATTCGCCGCGTTTCACGCTCAGTGAAATGTCTTCGACAGCGAATTGTTTTTTCGCCAACAACTCGTCGTTGTAAGCCAGCCAGACATTTTGAAAATCTACAAAGTGATCGCTCGTGGCTGTCATGTCTGATTGCTCATGGGTCAAAGTAGTTTGGAGATCAAGGTGCGCATGGCTTGTTGGTAAATCGCGGGGGCCTCGCGCTGAATGTTGCTGTGCGAGCCGCCCTCAATTTCGATCATCTGCGTGCCTTTTGGCGCAGCCGCCAACAAGCGACGACCGAGCGCTATGGGCACGGTGTTGTCAGCGGTGCCGTGCAGCATCAAGATGGGCGCGTCGACGCTGCCAATTTTGTCGATGGACGCAAAGCGCTGCGTTGAAAACCACGACAGCACGGTGCCGAGTACGCCGTTGGCTGCGCCCACATCGCGCCAGCGCGTGAAGGTGGATTCCAAAATCAATGCGCCGTAGTCATCGCCTACCCGTTTGGTATGCGCCAGTTCCACCGCCACGCCGCCACCCATCGAGTGACCGTAAATCACGCGCCGTTTTGGATTGCTCTGGTGCTTGATCAACTCGGCCCACGCAAGGTTGGCATCGGCGTAGATGCTGGCTTCAGACGGAACGATGGGGGTGCTGTCGCCCCAGCCGCGGTAGTCCACGGCCAGCACCGCGAAACCGGCGTCGCGCAGGGCGTTTATTTTTTGAATGTTTTGGTAGAGGTTGCGAAACGTACCGTGCAGGTAAAGCAAGGTGGGCGCGTTGGCATTGGCGTGGGGTAGCCACCAGATTTGAATTTGCTCTGGTGCAGCAGGGTTTGGTGATACGTTGGGATATGACGGTAGAGATGACGGTAGAGATGACGCTGGGGATGACGCTGGGGATGACGTTAAAGCATGCAGTGGTAAGGCATACACCTCGTCGCCCGCGCGCAGGCCCACGAAGTCGGCCGGTTTGCCTGGTGTGGGGCGCAGTACAAGCTGGCGTTCTTTTATCTCCAACCATGCGCAGCCGCTCAAACTCAGCGTGAGCAGCAAGGCACAAAAGCTGGCCCAAACGCCGACACGGACTTGTTGCCAGCATGCTGGAAGCTGAGGCCAATTTTTGGAGACAATCCGGCGCATGAAATTCCCAGCCCCCCCCATCGTCATCGTCATCGTCTCCGCGCTCGGCTGCTCGAATGCGGCGCTCGCGCAAACATCGGCACAAACATCGGCACAAATATCGGCACAAACATCTGCCCAAACTCCAGCCGAAATTCCTGCAAACACAGGCACCTTGAAAAACGACACTTCAAGCTCGGGCGACTTTTGGCGCGTCACTGTTTCTCCCGCCACGACCTATCATTTTTCGCGCAGCCCCGACCATAAGGCTGTGGTGTTGCTGGGGCTGGAGAAACAGTATGCCAACAGCACCTTGCTGGGTGGCGCGCTGTTCACCAATTCGTTTGGACAGCCCAGCTTCTACGGTTACGGCGGCAAGCAGGTCGACCGCCTGATGGGCATCGAGCCGCTGTTTTTGCAGTGGACAGTGGGCGTGGTCTACGGCTACAAGGGCGAGTTCAAAGACAAGGTGCCGTTGAACTACCAAGGCTTCTCGCCGGTGGGCGTGGTGTCGTTGGGATGGAAGTTCAACCGCACCTACTCTGCGCAGTTGAATTTGCTGGGCACGTCGGCGTTGATGTTGCAACTGTCAGCCGACCTGCGCTGATCTGTGCTGACCTGCTTCAGCAGGACAGCAGGTATGCAATCACTTCTTGGCAGACTTGAAAATATCGCGCTCCGCAAGGCTGGGCAAGTAGCCGCCGTTCCAAACCGCGTCGGCCTTCACCCGTTCTTTGGTCGCGAATGCGTCTGAGACTTGGCTGGCCATGAGGCTCAAGCGGCCGGGATTGATGGCCCCAAACGTATCGGCCTTGGCGTCAGCGGTCAGCACGGTGGCTTCCATCGCCAAGTTCAGGCGGCGCAACTCGAGCGCGTCGTTGATGATGCCGTCGCGTGCTTTCACGGTGGCAACACCGGCGGCTGGGTTGGCGATCACGTCTTTCATGCCTTTGGTGAAGGCGCGCAAAAACGCTTTCACTGCATCCGGGTTTTTCTTTAAAAACTCTTCCGACACGATCACCGCATTGCCGTAAAGCTTGACGCCGAAATTCGGATACGGCATCACCACCACATCTTCTACCTTCACGCCGCGCGCTTCCAAATTCAGCAGCGAGGTAAACGAGAAGCCGGTGATGGCATCGATGTCGCCGCGCACCAACATGGTTTCGCGGAGTGGTGGGTCCATGGCCGTCCACGCCACGTTGGTGATGCCGTTGGCTTTGGCAAAAATCGGAAACGCTTTGCGGCCCGCATCAAATACCGGCGCGCCGAGTTTTTTTCCGCTCAAATCCGCCGGCGTTTTGATGCCCGATTTCTTCAGCGTCAACACAGCAGCCGGCGTGTTGTTGTAGACCATCATCACTGCGACCGGCTTGTTCGGGGCGGTCGGATTGTTGGCATGGAACTCCATCAACGCCGCCAAATCGGCAAAGCCCATGTCGTAGGCGCCCGACGCGACGCGCGTGACTGTGCCGCCCGAGCCGTTGCCTGCGTCCACTGTGACATTGAGCTTCTCAGCGGCGAAGTAGCCCTTGGCCACCGGCACCAAAAACAGAGCCGCAGGGCCTTCAAAACGCCAATCAAGTTGGAACTTGATGGGTGTCTCTTGGGCATGGACCAAGGTTGCGGGAAGGCTTGCGGCCAGGGCAAAAACGGTGAGCAGTCGACGGCCAGGGGAAAGACAAAACATGAATATCTCCAGAACTTGATGGCGATGGATAAAAGCGAATGAACGACGTGTCGCAAATGTTACGCGAGCAAAAATCATGCTCGACCTCCAAAGAGCTCAGTGTTTGCCCCGTGTCGGGGCGCTGATGTTGCTCCGGCCGAGCGCCGTCGAACTGGCCAATCAATGCAACTGATCGCAGGAAAGTGACCCGGTCGCGCCGGCCGTCTTCTTCCGCAAATCCCGCCACACCGGTGCCGTGAGGCAAGCGCTTTTTTGTTGATGCAATTCGCTCACGCGCAGCATCGGCACCTGAGCCTATGGACTTACGCGATGTACCGAGGCGGATGAGCCTCTAAACTCGAACCCACGTCGCCGCGGGCCTTTTTTGCCCAGCGCCTTCAGCGTTGGGATCGCGACGTTCATGCCCCACAGAGTCCGCCGTGGTGAGGCAGCGCAGGTGTGCAAATTGCATCGCCTGTTCCGCTGCTTGATCGACGACCCACCCCCTGGAGTTACACCGCATGGAAGCGTACTTTCTCGACTGGGCCAACTTGCTTTTGCGTTGGGCCCACGTCATCACCGCGATCGCCTGGATAGGTTCGTCGTTTCACTTCGTTGGCCTGGACAACAGCCTGACGCCGCCGCTGGATGAAAAAGACCGCGCCAAAGGCATAGGCGGCGAGTTGTGGGCGGTTCACGGCGGTGGTTTTTATCACCAGCAAAAGTACCCGGTCTCGCCGCCCAAGTTGCCCGACAACTTGCATTGGTCGATGTGGCAAAGCTATTCCACTTGGCTCACCGGCTTTGCCTTGTTCACGGTGCTGTACCTTTATCAAGCGGGCACCTTTTTGATCGACAAGTCGCTGTTTGACTGGTCGCCCGCCGCAGCCGTGAGCACGGCGCTTGGGTTTTTGGTGGCGTTTTGGATCGTCTACGACGTCATTTGCCGCGTGTTCGCATCGCGACGCCACGGCGATCTGATCGTGGGCGCTTTGTTGTTCGGCTTCATTGTTTTCGCGTCGTGGCTGTCGTGCCAGTTGTTTGCAGGGCGCGCGGCGTTTTTGCTGGTCGGGGCCATGTTGGCCACCACCATGAGTGCCAATGTTTTCATGATCATCATTCCCGGCCAGCGCAAAGTGGTGGCCAGTTTGCGGGCCGGCACGCCGGTAGACCCGATCCACGGCCAGCGCGGCAAGCAGCGCAGTGTCCACAACACCTACTTCACCTTGCCGGTGGTGTTTGCGATGCTCAGCAACCACTACGGGTTCCTGTACAACGGCACGTACAACTGGGCGGTACTGGTGCTGATGATGTTGGCCGGTGCCCTGATACGCGCCAGCTTTGTGCTGCGCCACAAGGCGCTTGCCTTTGGCAAGCCGACGCAGTGGGGTTATGCCGTGGCCGGGGTGGTGATGACCGCGGCCGTGCTGGCGTTCAACATGCCGGTCCCGCAGGCCGAATCGCTTGCATCTGATGCGGTCAAGGAGCCGGTGACGTTTGCACAGGTTGAAGGCGTCATCAACCAGCGCTGCGTGATGTGCCACAACCAAGTGCTGGCCAATAAAAACATCCAACTGCACACGCCGGCGCTGATCGCCAAAAATGCGCAGGCGATCTACCAGCAAACGGTGGTGCTGAGGCAAATGCCGATGAACAACGCCAGCCAAATTACCGAGGCGGAACGCGCCGCAGTCAGCCGCTGGTTTTTGGCCGGCGTGAAATGAAATCAGCCCGGCCTGCGCGCTTTCATTGCTGATTCAGCTTGAGCTGGCATTCGGCCGCAACAACACCACCAGCGCGCCGTGCCCACCTTCCGATGCGCGCGCTTGCACAAACGCAATCACCTGTTCTTTTTGAACCAGCCAATTGCGCACCTTGCCTTTGAGCACGGGCTCGCGGCCGGGCGAGCCATTGCCCTTGCCGTGAATGACGCGCACGCAGCGCAGGCCGCGGCGTTCGGATTCGCGCAGGAATTCGGCCATGCCTTCGCGTGCCTCGTCGCGGCGCAAGCCGTGCAGATCGAGCTGCGCTTGGATAGCCCACACACCGCGGCGTAATTTGCGCGTCACTTCGGGCCCGATGCCGTCGCGCCGATACGAAAGCGTGTCGTCGGTTTCCAGCAGCGACTCGACATCAAAGTCGTCAGAGATGGCTTCGTTCAAAACTGAAGCCTCGTCCATCTCGCGCTGGCGCGGCGTGGCCGACGGACGTCGCGCGGGCAGCGGATTGACCGCTGGCTTTTTCAGTGGCGCGACCATGCCCACGCTCAGCGTGAACAGATGGCGCTCGCGCTTTTCGCGTTCTACTTTCTCGCGCGCCTGCTCGGCTTTTTCAGCGGCCACTCGAGCGGCTTCTTGCAAGGCTGTTTTCAAGCTCCCAAGGTCCTGCAAACTCACGGCCAGCGGCGTGGATTTCGGTTGGTTTGGCTTGCGCAAGGTCACAGCAAACCCCGTTCAGCAAAAGAGATCACCTCGAGCCGCCCCACGATCAGGTGATCGAGCACCGTCACGTCAATCAGCTTCAGCGCAGCCACCAGCGTTTTCGTGACGTGCTCGTCTGCCTTCGACGGCTCGGCCACACCCGACGGGTGGTTGTGCGCCAGAACCACCGCGCAGGCGTTGACCTGGATTGCGCGCTTAACGATTTCGCGCGGGTGAACGGCGGCTTGCATCAAGGTTCCGGCAAACATTTCTTCCATCAACAACAGCTTTTGATGCGCGTCTAAAAACATCACCGCAAACACTTCGCGGTCGCGTCCGCCGAGCTGCATTTGCAAAAAATCCTTGACGCGTGCCGGTGAATCAAACACCGGGCGCTGCGTCATTTCACGTTTCAGGGAACGGCGTGCCAACTCCATCACCGTCACGATTTCAGCGCGCTTCGCCGGGCCGAGGCCTTTGATGCGTTTGAGGTCGCTGGCGGTGGCTTTGAGCAAGCCGTCCAGACCCTTGAACTCGGTGAGCAAGTTGTCAGCCAACTGCAGCACCGAACAGCCTTTGAAGCCGGTACGCAGCAACAGCGCAATCAGTTCGCTGTCGGCCAAAGCCGCCGGGCCGTGTGCCAGCAACTTTTCCCGAGGTCGGGCACTGGCGGGAATGTCTTTCAGGACCATTGGTCTTTCGCGGTGCGGTGAACAGGCTGGCCCGTAAAATTGCGCTCAGTTTATCCAACCGGTATTCCCTTTGAATCTAGTTCAACCGGGGTCTTTTTTGACCTTGCACTACCGCTTGGCGGGGCCCGACGGTGCCGACATCATCAACACATTTGGCGACAAGCCGGCCACGCTTTCGCTGGGCACCGGCGAACTCGCGCCCGGTGTGGAAGCCAAATTGATAGGCTTGGCAGAAGGCACACGCAGCAGTTTTGAGCTGCCCGCCGGCGCTGCATTTGGTGACCGAAGTTCTGAATTGATGCAACGCGTGAAGCGCACACTCATGCGTGAGCTGGGCGACCCCGACGAGACTTACACGGTCGGCGACGTGGTGCAGTTCCCCACACCTGATGGCCAGTCGCGCTATGCCGGCGTGGTGCGCGAGGTTCATGACGACTGGTTGTTGTTTGATTTCAACCACCCGCTGGCCGGGCAGGTGGTCACGTTTGAAGTTGACTTGATTGGGGTGCTGTGATGACTGCCGAAGCTGCTGGCCTGAAGACCCAAATTAAGGGACACGTGGAAGAAGTTCTGCTTGCCGAGCCGCGCGGTTTTTGCGCCGGTGTCGACCGCGCCATCGAGATCGTAGAGCGCGCTCTCACCAAGTTTGGCGCGCCTATTTATGTGCGCCACGAAATCGTTCACAACACCTATGTCGTAAACGACCTCAAGGTGAAAGGCGCGATCTTCATTGAAGACCTGAACGACGTGCCGCCCGGTGCCACCTTGGTGTTCAGCGCCCACGGTGTGAGTCAGGAAGTGCGCGCCGAAGCAACACGCCGCGGCTTCAACGTGTTTGATGCCACCTGCCCCTTGGTCACCAAGGTTCACGTGGAGGTGGCCAAGCTGCACAAGCTCGGTTATGACTTCATCATGATTGGCCACAAAGGTCATCCTGAAGTGGAAGGCACCATGGGCCAACTCACCGAAGGCATCTACTTGGTCGAGGACGCGGCCGACGTCGAAACCGTGCAAGTGGCGCAAACCGACAAGCTCGCCGTGGTGACGCAAACCACGCTGTCGGTGGACGACGCGGCAGAGATTCTGGCGGCCGTAAAACGCCGTTTTCCCAACGTGCGCGAGCCCAAGCAGCAAGACATTTGCTACGCCACCCAAAATCGCCAGGACGCCGTCAAAGTCATGGCTCCTGGTGTGGACGTGTTGGTGGTGGTGGGCAGCCCAACCAGCTCCAACAGCAACCGCCTGCGCGAACTGGCAGAGCGTCTGGGCACGGCTGCCTACATGGTGGACAGCCCCGAAGACCTGCAAGCCGAGTGGTTTGAAGGCAAGCGCCGCGTCGGCCTGACTGCCGGTGCGTCCGCGCCCGACATCTTGGTGCAGCAAGTCATCGAGCGCCTGCGCGCGTTGGGCGCGGTGTCAGTGCGCAGCGTGCCCGGCGTGGTCGAGACCATCAATTTCCCTTTGCCCATGGGCTTGGGTGACAAGTCGATGCGCTTCGAGGTGGCGGTTGGATAGCCATTGATGGCGGTCAGTCGCACGACTGCTTAACTCGCGGCCTCAACCGCCGATGACCACGAAATTGCAAGCGCAAATTAGCCAGCCGACAAATGCCTTCAGGCTGCTTGGAAGGGAAATGTTCATGGCGCTGGTGCGCGGCATTTAAAACGGTTGGCAAACTCTCTGTGGTGGCCCTGGAAGGCCGCACATACGAACCAGCCCATGGCCGGTTCAACTTGCCCCGACTCACAACAACCACGGGCGCGTGATGCGCCCCACGCAACCGGCACCAAGCTCATGTCTATCTGGAAAAGACCCATCTCTGTTGAACTGCTTACAGAAGGCAGCCAAGATACGGCAGTCAGTCATTTGGGCATCGAGTTCTTGGAAGTCGGCGCCGATTTCATTCGCGCGCGGGTGCCTGTGGATGCGCGCACGATTCAGCCTTACGGCCTGCTGCACGGCGGCGTGAGCGTGGTGTTGGCCGAGACCTTGGGGTCTTGCGGTGCGGCGTACGCCACGCCTGAGACGTGGCGCTGTGTGGGCTTGGACATCAACGCAAACCACATCCGCGGCGTGATGTCGGGTTGGGTCACCGGAACTGCCAAGCCGGTGCACATCGGCAGGTCGACGCAGGTGTGGCACATCGACTTGCACAACGCAGCGGGCGAGTTGACTTGCGTGTCGCGCATCACGATGGCGGTTCTGGCGCCTGCGCCTGCGTCCGCGTCACCCCAACCTGCAAACCCTCAGCCATCAAAGTCTTGATCCACAACACTCACAGCGGAAATTACGAATTCAATCGCTCGGTTACGCTGCTTTTTCTGAGACTTTTCTTCGGTGACATTCGGAGAGACTGCAATTTTTTCTGGAGTTTGAATATGAAACGCATAGTCTTGTTTGTGCTGACCAACCTCGGCGTGATGCTGGTGTTGGGCTTGGCGGTGAACCTGTTGGGATTGAACCGCTTTCTGACCGCCAACGGCCTGAACCTCACGTCGTTGCTGGGTTTTTCACTGGTGATGGGCTTTGGCGGCGCCTTCATTTCGCTGCTCATCAGCAAGCCGATGGCGAAGTGGACCACCAAGCTCACCATCATCAACAACTCCAACGATCCGACCCACGCGTGGTTGGTGGCCTCGGTTGACCGCATGGCGCAAAAGGCCGGCATCAAGATGCCCGAAGTGGGCATTTACGAAGGCCCGGCGAATGCGTTCGCCACCGGCGCGTTCAAGAATTCGGCTTTGGTGGCAGTGTCCACCGGCTTGTTGCAAGACATGAACCGCGAAGAGGTGGAAGCGGTGTTGGGTCACGAGGTGGCTCACGTGGCCAACGGTGACATGGTGACCATGGCCTTGATCCAAGGCGTGATGAACACGTTTGTGGTGTTCTTGTCGCGCGTGATTGGCTACTTCGTTGACAAGGTGGTGCTGCGCAACCAAAACGACGGCCCGGGCATTGGCTACTACATCACCACCGTGGTTTTGGACGTGCTGTTGGGCGTGGTGGCCGCGATCATCGTGGCGTGGTTCTCGCGGCAACGCGAATTCCGTGCCGATGCCGGTGCAGCCAACCTGATGGGACGCAAGCAACCCATGATCAATGCGCTGGCGCGTCTGGGTGGGTTGGATCCCGGCGAGCTGCCCAAGACCATGCAAGCCATGGGCATCAGCGCGCGCCCGAGCGGTGTGATGGCGCTGTTTTCCAGCCACCCGCCAATGGAAGAGCGGATCGCACGCTTGAAACAAGCGGCCTGAAGTCCGGCCGCAAGTCAGGGCTTCGACGTCGCAGCTGCCGGCAGACGCGGTGCCTTGGCCATCAAGTCGGCCAAGGCTGGTGCCCATGCTTTGGCACGCACGGCGGTGCCGTGACCTCCAGTGTCGGGGCTGCCCGGGATCACCAAGGCTTGGCTGTTTTTGATGCGCTTCAGCGCCGCGTCAAGCAGGCCCAATTCGGGCGGGTTGCGCTCGTCGTCGGCCGAATTGATGGCCAGCAGCGCGGCGGTGATGCGCTCCAGGCCGGGCTCGGGGTTGTAGTCGCGTGAGGCGTCCCACTGGTAGAGGTGGTCGTTGGCGTCGCCGTTGAACGGGCCTTTCAGGCGCTGGTCCAGCAATGCGTCGGCCTTCTCGCGGGTGGGGGCCAATTTGTACAGGCCCTGATTGCCGCCGTTGGTGGCGGTGGCAAAAAATACCGACGCCAGTTGCAGCCCGCGCGGTGGCTGGGTGTAGTTGCCGCCTTGGTAGTCGGGGTCGTTTCGAATCGACTCCACCAGCAAGCGCCGCAGCATCCAGTTGCGGCCTGACATTTGCGACGGCAGTGACGCCATGGGCACCGCCACGTCCATGAAGCCGGGGTGCTTTTGCGCCCAGATCCAGGTGTGCATGCCGCCCATGGAATTGCCGATGATCACGCGCACATGACGCACGCCCAGGTGCTCGGTGAGCAGCCGGTACTGCGCGTCCACCATGTCGTCGTAGTTGTAGCGCGGGAAGGCCGCGCGCATGCCGTCGGACGGCTTGGCCGATTGCCCGGCACCGAGCGAGTCGGGAATGATGATGAAGTGGCGCGCGGCGTCAAATGGCTGGCCGGGGCCGAACAGTTCGCCTGCAAAAGCCGGCGTCAGCATGCTGGCCGCCGAGCCGGTGGTGCCGTGTAGCACCAACACGGCTTCGCCGCTGGGGTTGCCGATGGTGGTGTAGGCCAGCTTCAATTCGGGCAGAACTTGTCCGGTGTGAAAGCGGAAATCCCGCGCCATCCAACTGCTTTGCTGAGGGGCGGGATATTTGACTGCATCGGCGGCCAAGGCGCTGCCCAGACCTGCGGCTTGGATGCCCCAGCCCAGGCAAATCGTGGTGCAAAGTTTGAAAAGTCTCATGTTCGTCTCCAAAGGTGGGGTGAAGTTTTTTGAATTTTTAGCCAGGCGAGATTTACCAACGCGCGCCAAATTTTTGTCGCAGCGCTTCGAGTTGCGCTTCGGTCAAAGGCGCGGCGCGTGTGGTCAGCCACAGCCCTGCTGTTTCTTCGAGTTCTTCCAACACCGCGCTGGCCTCGCTCGGGCTGCGGTGCCACACAACGGGTCCCAAGCGCTCCAACATCACGGCGCGCAGCGGCGTGCCCGCTGCTTGCATGGCTGCAATGCGTGCAGCCACGATGTCGCCCACGGCAGGGTCGCCGGGGTGGTGGTACGCAATCAACGGAACGTGGCCCACCTT
Organism: Burkholderiales bacterium; assembly: GCA_038241115.1. GTDB lineage: Bacteria > Pseudomonadota > Gammaproteobacteria > Burkholderiales > Burkholderiaceae_C > JANYJJ01. The sequence goes on from JBBRGA010000005.1 coordinate 39,304, forward strand.
CATCACGAAGTAAGGCGTGATCGGCGGCACGATGTCGTCCACGCTCCACACGCCGCTCAAAGTCAGCGCCACCAAGTGGGTGGAGTGGGTGTGAATGACGCAGTGCGCATCGGCGTCGGCAGCGTAAATGCGGCGGTGCAAGGCCAAGGTCTTAGAGGCGCGGTCGCCGCTGATTTGCACGCCTTGCGCATCGATGGTGGCCAAGCGCGCGGGGTCAAGCAGTCCCAAACACGCGTCGGTGGGCGTGATGATGAAACCGCCGTCGGGCAAGCGCACGCTGATGTTGCCCGCGCTGGCGTGGACGTAGCCGCGTGCGTACAAAGACGCGCCGACACGGCAGATTTCTTCTGCCAACTCGCGGTGCGTTTGGTGGTGGTTTTGATTGTTCAATTTCGCGCCTTCAACACGGCAAACGCCTTGCTGAAAAAGTCGACGCTTCCGAAGTTGCCCGACTTCAGCGCCATGTGCAAAGGCTCACCTGCGCACGCCGTTGACGAGGTCGAAGTCCATGGCACGCCAGGGTCAATTTGCGGGCCGATGGTCATGCGCTCGATGCCCAGCGCCTGCACCACTGCGCCCGAAGTTTCACCACCCGCTACCAGCAGTTGGCGCACGCCGAGTTGCACCAAACCCAGCGCAATTTGCGACAGCGCCCGCTCGACCACGTCACCCGCGCGCGCCGCACCCAACCGCGCCTGCACCGCCAGCACCGCGTCCGGTTGCGCCGTGGCGTAAATCAGCACGGGGCCTCGATTCAGGTTGGACTGCGCCCAGGCAAGCGCCGCTGCAATGACGGCGTCATTGGCGTCTGCCGACTCAGCCAATGCCAGCGGATCAATCGCAAAAGCCCACCCGCCGTTTTGCAAGAAATGCTGCACCTGAGAGTTGGTGGCCAGCGAACAACTGCCCGACACCACGGCGCAATAGCCGCTGGCGGCTGGTAGCGAATCTGCTGAAGTGATCTTTTTAAGCGTCCCATCACGCTGCCAGTTTTGCGGCAAACCAATCGCAATGCCCGAGCCTGCGGTGATCAGTTTCATGCCGGCCAGCGCTTGTCCTATCAACATCAGGTCGGCGTTGCTCACTGCATCGACCACCGCCACGCCCACACCCGCAGTTTGCAATTCAGCAAAGCGCCCCCGAATGGCGGCCTCGCCGCGTGCCACCAGCTCATGCGCCACCAAGCCCACCTTGCGGCGCGTTTGCGCTTGCATCACGCGCACCAAATTCGCGTCCGTCATCGGCGTGAGCGGGTGCTGTCGCATGCCGCTGTCGCTGAGCAATACATCGCCCACAAACAGATGCCCTTTGAACACAGTGCGCTGGTTTTCAGGAAAGGCAGGGCAGACGATGGTGAAGCCTTGGTGGGGGCCGTGCAGTGCGTCCAGCAAGGCGTCGGTCACCGGGCCTATGTTGCCTTGCGCAGTGGAGTCAAACGTAGAGCAGTATTTGAAGTAATGCTGTTGCACGCCGCAGCTTTGCAGCCAACGCAAGGCCTCAAGCGACTGTGCAACTGCATCGGCCGGTGCAATGGTTCGCGACTTCAGCGCGACGACGATGGCGTCCGTTTCACCCAATCCAACGGCGCCCCTTGGCACACCAATGGTCTGCAGCGTGCGCATGCCGCTTCGCACCAGGTTGTTGGCCAAATCGGTGGCGCCGGTGAAGTCGTCAGCAATGCAACCCAGAAGCGGTTGGCTCATCACCGCGTCCTTCAATTTGATCCCGGCAAAGTGATGCCGGGAAAAATTTTGATCACCGCCGAGTCGTCTTCGCGGCCATAACCCGCACTCGACGCCTGCATGAACATCTGGTGCGCTGTGGCGGAAAGTGGCAGCGGAAATTTGGTCGCTCGCGCTGTGTCCAGCACCAAGCCCAAGTCCTTTACAAAAATGTCTACGGCCGACAAGGGCGTGTAGTCCGCCGCGATCACATGTGCCATGCGGTTTTCGAACATCCAACTGTTGCCCGCGCTGTTCGTGATCACCTCGTAAAGCGCTGCCGCGTCCACGCCCTCGCGCAGTCCCAAGGCCATCGCCTCGGCCGCCGCCGCAATGTGCACGCCTGCCAGCAGCTGGTTGATGATCTTCACCTTGCTGCCGTTGCCAGCCTTGTCGCCGAGCTTGTAAACCTTGGCGGCCATGGCGCTCAAAGCCGCGCCGGCTGTGGCGTAGGCGGCCGCTGTGCCAGCGGTCATCATCGTCATTTGGCCCGACGCCGCTTTGGCCGCACCGCCCGAAATGGGCGCGTCGAGGTAGAGCAGACCGAGCTGCGCCAAACGCGCCTCCAGCGCCACCGACCAGCTTGGGTCTACGGTGGAACACATCACAAAAAGGCTGCCTGGTTTCATGGCTGAGGCTGCGCCTTCGGCACCAAACAATATTTCCTCGGTTTGCGCCGCATTCACCACCACGCTGACGATCACTTGGCAGTGCGCCGCCACATCCGCAGACGTTGCGCAAGCCACACCGCCTTCCGACGCAAAAGCCTGCGCCACTGCAGCGCGCACATCGCATACGTGCACCAAATAGCCGGCGCGTCGCAGCGATTCGGCCATGCCTTTGCCCATGGCACCGAGGCCTATCAAGCCGATGTGGCCGAGGTTCAACGTGTTGTTCATTCAGAGCTTTCGGATGGGGAGTTGTGTGGGACGGGAGTGCTGTTCGTTCAGGCCAATGCGTAAATGGACATCTCGATTGACTCCGCATTCGGCGGCGATGGTACGTTGGCGTGTTTCAGCCCACAGCGCGGCTGCCGACGTGTTCAGACTGCGGTTGAATCCGGCTCGCGCGCTGACAAAACAGCCGCCTCGCGCAAGGCGCGATGCGCCTCGTTGTCCCAATCAATCGGCAGTTGATTTTTTGCCTCCAAGTAGTGGTGCGTAAAGACCGCCAAGTAGGCTTGCAACGTTTGCGCAACCAGCGGCTCACCAGCCAGCTTGAAACACAACGCGGCCACCTCGCTGGTGCAAAAGTGATCGTCGCGGCTGGAGCGTCGAAGCTTGTATTGCGATGTCTGATCGGGCTGCAAGCTCAGCACCGGAAACTGGTTCAGGTAAGGGCTTTTGCGGAACATCTTGCGCGCCTCAGACCAAGTGCCGTCTAACAAAATGAACAGCGGTCGCTTGGCGGGTTGGTGCTGCGGGTTCGCAGGCAAATCGACGCTGCGCACCACGCGCATGGGTGCGGCATATTCCTGCGGGAACACCACGTAGGGCAGCCACTGCGCGTCGCTCAGCAAGGCCAGCAGTGCCGGGTCAACCTCGAGGCGGGCCCATTCAAATGCGAAGGTGTCGGTCACCACGTCGGCAACCAACCAACCGGTGTTGCTGGGCTTCAGCGCCTCGACATCGGCCATCAGTAAACACACACCTGCGCACGCGGACACAACGGGCCGCAGAGCGCACATGCAGTGGCTGGGTGCCAAGCGACAGCCTACGCAACGCTCGCGTTTGAACCCGCCGCGGGCCAAAAAGGGTTTGACGCTTCGTGCAAGGCGCGCGGCGCGCAAAACGGCGACGGCGTGGGGCAATGAGGTTGAAGCAATTCGCTCCACGTCACGCCAAGAACGCTTCTATCGCCGCCGCTACCAAATCGGGCTGCTCATGCACGACCCAGTGCGACGCGCCCGGTACGCGCACCAGTTTCATCCGCGGCACAAACGCCTCCAAGCCGTCAAGCAAGCCCAGCGGCAAGGCAGTGTCGGCTTCGCCCCAAATCACCAGCGTCGGCAAATTCACGGTCACAAATTCAGGCGTGAAGCTCAGCTTCATCACCGCGTCATCCGGTGTCAAAGGCGGCTTCAACGGCGAGGCGCGGTAGTAGTTCAACGCGCCGTTCAAACCCTGGCCCCACACCGCGCGGTATTGGTCCTTCACTGACTCGGTCAGCCACGACTGCGCGGGTGCGGTGGTCATGGTTGCGGCCATGTTCGTAAAGAAGGGCCACAAGCGAGCGAAGTCGTTTTCCATCAGCAACTTTTGCGCATCGGGGCGGCACAAAAAGTTCATGTAGCGGCTTGCCGCCTGCTGCGTGGCGCTGTGCTGCAGCTCGCGCAAAAAGGTGGCGGGGTGCGGAGAATTGATGATGACCAAGCGGTCAATCGCATCGGCATGCTGAACCGCAAAACCCCAGGCCACTGCGCCGCCCCAGTCGTGCGCCACCAACGCGGCCAAGGGGCGGCCGGGCGAGACGGCCTGAATCAAGGCCAGCAAGTCGGCCGTCAAATGTTTGACGCGGTAAGCCTCGATGTCGCCCGGTGCCGATGAGTCGGCAAAACCGCGCAGGTTCGGCGCGATGCAACGAAAGCGCTTGCTGAAATGCGCCAACATTTCGTCCCACACAAACGCGGCCTCGGGAAAGCCGTGCAAAAACACCAAGACCGGTGCGTCAAGCGGGCCTGCCACTCGGCACGATAAATGAATGCCGTGCGGCAGCTGAACGCGTTGCAACTCAATGCCCTGCGCATTGGGTGCGCTGATGCAGCCGATGCCCGTCATGTCGCCGCGTCCGCCGCAGCCGCCTCGGCGGGCAGCGGATGCGCCCACGCGTGCAGCAGCTGCGCTGCATCTCCAATGCCTGTTTTTTTCAAAGCCGAGAACAGCGCCACGCTCACATCGGCCTGCTCGGTCGTGAGATCGGTGAGCGCGGCTTGCGCCGCCGTCAGCGCGGCCGCCTGTTCGTTGCGGTTGAGCTTGTCGGCCTTGGTCAAGAGCACCAACATCTTGACCGAGCCATTGCCAATGCGCGGGGCCACGAAGGCCAGCAACTGTTTGTCCAAATCGGTGAAGCCCAGGCGCGAGTCGATCATCAAAACCACGCCGGTCAGGCCGCGTCGCACCTCCAAATACTCAGCCATCACCAACTGCCAGCGCAACTTGGCGCCGCGCGCCACGGCTGCGTAGCCGTAGCCCGGAAGATCGGCAAACAAGGCGTCTGCCTGCAATTTGGGTCCCAACTCAAACAGGTTGATGTGCTGCGTGCGACCGGGTGTTTTCGAGGCAAAAGCCAATCGTTTTTGCTGCGTCATCACGTTAATGGCGGTGCTCTTGCCGGCATTGGACCGGCCCACGAAGGCAATTTCCGGCAGCTCGGACTGCGGCAACTGGTTGAGCAGGCTTGCCGTGGTCAGGAAGCGCGCGGTGTGCGTCCAGCCCATCGCGATTTTTTCCGGGTCGGGGATGATCGACTTCACCGCTTGGCTGGACGGGGGCGCTCTGCTTGGGGTCTTTTGCTCGGTCATTTAGTCGCCCAAAGCCGTGATTGTAAAATCGCCAGGACATGCACCAAATGGCCCCTCATCTATGAATCCAGCAGTCCAATTCGCCCTCTCGCTCGTCATCGCAAGCTGCGCCGCCTCGGCCCTTGCCAATGATGTCAAAGCAGACACCAAAGCGCCCGCGGCAGCCGCCGCCCCAGCTGCCAAACCCGCTGCAGCTGAGGCAGTCAAGCCCGATGCAGCCAAAGGCGAAGTGATTGCTAACGGCGTTTGCGTGGCATGCCATACCAACGACGGTTCGCGCGGCGTCCCCGCCAACCCCATCCTTCAGGGGCAGCACCCCGAGTACCTGGTCAAACAACTTACCGAGTTCAAGTCCGGCAAGCGAGCCAATGCCGTCATGATGGGATTCGCCTCCACTTTGAGCGAATCCGACATGAAAAACGTGGCGGCTTACTTCGCCACCAAAAAAGCAGCCCCTGGCTTTTCCACCAACAAAGACACCGTGGCTCTGGGTGAAAAAATCTACCGCGGCGGCATTGCAGATCGCAATATCCCTGCATGCGCGGGCTGCCACAGCCCGACCGGCTCGGGCATCCCGGCGCTATACCCGCGCTTGGGCGGCCAGCACGCTGAATACACAGAAACTCAGCTGATTGCTTACCGCGGCGGAACCCGGAACAACAGTGTCCAAATGACAGGGATTGCCGCCAAGCTGAACGATCGCGAGATCAAGGCCGTGTCCGATTACTTGACTGGCTTGCGCTGATCGCGACGCAGCCAATGTTTCCCGAAACGCCGGATCTGTTCCGGCGTTTTGTTTTGTGGACAGGTTTGTGGATTGGCGTTGGGATTGGCTTGTAGGTTTGCCTGTGTTTTCTCTTTGCCGCAAGGGCTTGCAGGTCAGTCCGGAGGACCGGCTGCGCGAGTCAGCTTCGATTGCCGGTGCCAAGCGCCACAGTTCGCAGCATTGGCTCTGAGCGAAAGGCGTAAATTCGGCGCACCTTTGACTTGATTGACTCGCCATGCCCTACGTACAGCGTGACGCCTCCGGTCGCATCAGCGCCATGCATCGCCAAGCCGCAGACCAGAGCCACGAATTCTTGCCTGACGAACATGCCGACGTGCTGGCGTTTGTCGGTTTGGGCAAAAACCCAGCCGAAGGCGACAGTTATGTGCGCATGGACGCCGACTTTGTTCGCGTGATCGAAGACGTCATCGACGTCCTCATCGTCAAAAACGTGATCAACATCACCGACCTGCCCAGCGAAGCTCAGATCAAACTGATGGACCGGCGAAGCTTTCGCGAGCGCGTGTCGCAAAACTCACTTCGCTTGTATGAAGACGGCGGCACCGAGCGCCAGGCTTAGTGCCAAGCTTAGTGCCTGGTTTGGTGTGTAATTTTTTGCGCGGTCCGTTGCGCCAACCAGTGTGCGGACAATTGCCTGCTCCGGCCCGCCAGTAAGAAATCCCGAACATCACCCGACCACTTCCCACATACCCGCCCATCACAACGACACCCAAGACAAGCACCATGCACCACCTCAAAGACCGCGGCTTCAATCAACACGCTGCCAGCGAGATCACCTCGCGCGCGGTTTACGAAGGCCGTCGAAACTTGCTGAAAACACTCGCTGTCGGCAGCAGCGGCTTGGGTCTGGCAGCTTGGGCCGCGCGTGATGCGCTGGCGCAAACCGCCAAACCCGGCAAGCTGGCGGCGCTGCCAGGGGCGCGCAGCGCAGTGCCCGGCGGCATCACGATGGACAAAGCCACGCCTTATGTTGATGCCACGACCTACAACAACTTCTACGAATTTGGCACCGACAAAGGCGACCCCGCCAAAAACGCCGGCACGCTGAAGACCAAACCGTGGACCGTGGCCGTCGAAGGCTTGGTCAAAAAACCCAAGGTTTACGACCTGGACGAGTTGATGAAACTCTCTGCGATGGAAGAACGTATCTACCGCCTTCGCTGTGTAGAGTGTTGGTCGATGGTGATCCCGTGGGTGGGCTACTCGATGAGCGAACTCATCAAGCGCGTGGAGCCCTTGCCGGGCGCCAAGTATGTGGAATTCATCACCCTGGCCGACCCGAAAACCATGTCGGCGCTGGGCTCCAAAGTGTTGGAGTGGCCTTATGTGGAAGCGCTGCGCCTGGACGAAGCCATGCACCCTTTGGCCTTGCTGGGATTCGGCATGTACGGCGAGGTGTTGCCCAACCAAAGTGGCGCACCAGTTCGCATGGTTTTGCCCTGGAAGTACGGCTTCAAAAGCGGCAAATCGATAGTCAAAATTCGCTTCACCGACAAAGAGCCGCGCACCAGTTGGAACAAAGCCAACGCTGATGAATACGGCTTCTACTCGAACGTGAACCCCAGCGTGGACCACCCGCGCTGGAGTCAGGCCACCGAGCGTCGCATTGGGGAGGACGGCCTGTTCCAAAAGAAGCGCCCCACGCTGATGTTCAACGGTTACGAGGCGCAAGTGGGCCAGTTGTATGCCGGCATGGACCTGAAAAAGCAGTTCTGATCGCGATTGATCACGCCGATGAAATCTGCCGTTTTGAGCGCCAGCACCCCAGCGCGGCCGGCTGCGAAGCGCAAATCGCCGCTGCTGCACCCCGCTGCCAAGCCCGTGCTTTTCGCGGCGTGTTTGTTGCCGCTGGCCTGGCTGGTTTACGGCGCGGTGACCAACACCTTGGGCGCCAATCCGGCTGAAGCGTTGATACGTTCCACCGGCGATTGGGTGCTGCGATTTTTGTGCATCACGCTGACCATCACGCCGCTGCGCCAGTTGACGGGGCAGCCCGCGCTGTTGCGCTTTCGGCGCATGTTGGGTTTGTTTGCCTACTTCTACGTGTGTCTGCATTTCCTGAGCTACGCCTGGCTGGACATGAGCTTTGTAGTGAATGACATCGTCAAAGACATCATCAAGCGGCCCTTTATTTTGGTTGGCTCAACCGCGTTGTTATTGATGACGCCGTTGGCCGTGACCTCGTTCAACGGTGCCATCAAGTGGATGGGTGTGAAGCGCTGGCAGTTGTTGCACAAGGCTGTTTACGCCATCGTGCTTTTGGGCTTGCTGCACTTCTTTTGGATGCGCGCGGCAAAAAATAATTTTGCGGAAGTCGCAATTTATGCCGTGGTGATTGCGGTGCTGTTGGGCTGGCGCTTGAAGCAGCGGTTCTGGAAGCCCGCGGCCTGACCCACCGCTGACTGCTGCTGATCGCAACGGCTGACGCCGCCATCGACGCCGCGACAATGGGCGCATGAAAATCATCAAACTTCGCGAAGGCAAAGAGCGTTCGCTGCAAAGGCGTCACCCTTGGGTTTTTGGAGGCAGCATTGCCAGTGGCAAGGCTGACGCGGGCGAGACCGTGCGGGTGGAGTCGGCGGAGGGAAAATTTTTGGCTTGGGCGGCGTACAGCCCCGAATCGATGATCCGGCTTCGAGCCTGGAGCTTCATTGAAACCGAACGCATCGACGCGGCTTTTTTTTCGCGGCGCATTGCGCAGGCCGTGGCCATTCGCGAACGTTTGCCCATCGCCAGCAACGGCGTGCGCCTTGTCCACGGCGAGGCCGACGGCCTGCCCGGCTTGATCGTTGACCGCTACGCCGACACGTTGTGTGCGCAGTTCTCGTCGGTGGGTGTGGAGCGTTGGAAATCGACCATTGCCGATGCGCTGCTCAAGGTCACCGGTCTGAGCCTTTTGTATGAACGCAGCGATGCCTCGTCTCGCAACTTGGAAGGTCTGCCGCCGCTGGCCGGGTGGTTGCGCGGTGAGTGCTCGGCTGACGCAACCACAAACGCAACCGCAGACACGGGCAAAACCGCAGACGCAGGCAAAAATGCGAACACAGAAATCACCATCCACGAACACGACTGGCAACTCACCGTTGATGTGGCCGAAGGCCATAAAACCGGCTTTTATTTAGACCAGCGCAGCAATCGCAAAGTGTTTGCCGACACGGTGAAGCACTTCGGCTACCAGCGCGTGCTGAATTGCTATTGCTATACCGGCGGTTTCAGCGTGGCGGCCTTGGCGTCGGGTGCGGGCCACGTGACGAGTGTCGATTCATCGGCCCCGGCCTTGGCGCGCGCCGCTGCGCACGTGCTGCTCAATGGCTTCGACGCCGCGCACCACAGCACGCTGGACGCCGACGTGAACCAAACCCTGCGTGACTTCATCAAGCAGGGCCGCAGCTTCGATTGCATCGTGCTGGACCCGCCCAAATTCGCGCCCACCGCCGCCCATGCCGAGCGTGCCGCGCGCGCCTACAAGGACATCAACCGGCTTGCCTTCATGCTGCTGGAGTCGGGTGGCGCGCTGTTCACTTTTTCGTGTTCAGGCGGCATCAGCGCCGACCTGTTCCACAAGATCGTGGCTGGTGCCGGCCTGGACGCAGGCGCAGACGGCCTGATCTACGCCCACCTGAACGCCGCGCCCGACCACCCGATGACGGTGACGTTTC